>NZ_JVBO01000003.1:0-2274 GCF_001073445.1 Granulicatella sp. 572.rep1_STHE
AAAAGAGTTTTTTAACAAAACGCAACGCTATGCGACATTTAACCAACGGTTAAGTGAATAAGGGCGCACGGTGGATGCCTTGGTACTAGGAGCCGAAGAAGGACGGAACTAACACCGATATGCTTTGGGGAGCTGTAAGTAAGCTAAGATCCAAAGATTTCCGAATGGGGGAACCCAGCACCTTTCATAGGGTGTTACCAATGAGTGAATACATAGCTCATTAGGAGGTACACGCAGGGAACTGAAACATCTCATTACCTGCAGGAAGAGAAAGAAAAATCGATTCCCTGAGTAGCGGCGAGCGAAACGGGAGGAGCCCAAACCAACGAGCTTGCTTGTTGGGGTTGTAGGACTAGAACGTGAGAAGACATCAAGATAGCAGAAGTGGTCTGGAAAGGCCCATCACAGAAGGTGACAATCCTGTACGCGACATCTTGACGAACTCTACTAGCATCCTGAGTACGGCGGGACACGAGGAATCCCGTCGGAATCCGCCAGGACCATCTGGCAAGGCTAAATACTACCTAGTGACCGATAGTGAACCAGTACCGTGAGGGAAAGGTGAAAAGAACCCCGGGAGGGGAGTGAAAGAGTACCTGAAACCGTGTGCTTACAAGTAGTCAGAGCCCGTTAATGGGTGATGGCGTGCCTTTTGTAGAATGAACCGGCGAGTTACGTTTACATGCGAGGTTAAGATGAAGAGTCGGAGCCGTAGCGAAAGCGAGTCTGAATAGGGCGCATGAAGTATGTGGACGTAGACCCGAAACCAAGTGATCTACCCATGTCCAGGTTGAAGGTGCGGTAAAACGCACTGGAGGACCGAACCAGGGCACGTTGAAAAGTGCTTGGATGAGGTGTGGGTAGCGGAGAAATTCCAATCGAACTTGGAGATAGCTGGTTCTCTCCGAAATAGCTTTAGGGCTAGCCTCGGAAGTGAGAATCGTGGAGGTAGAGCACTGTTTGGACTAGGGGCCCATCTCGGGTTACCGAATTCAGATAAACTCCGAATGCCATGTATTTATATCCGGGAGTCAGACTGCGAGTGATAAGATCCGTAGTCGAAAGGGAAACAGCCCAGACCACCAGCTAAGGTCCCAAAATATCTGTTAAGTGGAAAAGGATGTGGGGTTGCACAGACAACTAGGATGTTGGCTTAGAAGCAGCCATCATTCAAAGAGTGCGTAATAGCTCACTAGTCGAGTGACCCTGCGCCGAAAATGTAACGGGGCTAAACAGATTACCGAAGCTGTGGATTGGACCTAATGGTCCAGTGGTAGGAGAGCGTTCTAAGGGCGGAGAAGCATGACCGTAAGGACATGTGGAGCGCTTAGAAGTGAGAATGCCGGTATGAGTAGCGAAAGACGGGTGAGAATCCCGTCCACCGAATAACTAAGGTTTCCTGGGGAAGGCTCGTCCTCCCAGGGTTAGTCGGGACCTAAGGCGAGGCCGATAGGCGTAGTCGATGGACAACAGGTTGATATTCCTGTACTTCTATAAATCGTTTGAGCAATGGAGGGACGCAGGAGGCTAAGAAAAGCGTACGACTGGAAGTGTACGCCCAAGCAGTGAGTCGGCTGATGAGTCAAATGCTTATCACAGATGCGACAAGCTGTAACGGGGAGGGAAGTTTAGTACCGAAGTTTCTGATGTCACACTGCCGAGAAAAGCTTCTAGCAAGATTTATAGGACCCGTACCGCAAACCGACACAGGTAGTTGAGGAGAGAATCCTAAGGTGAGCGAGCGAACTCTCGTTAAGGAACTCGGCAAAATGACCCCGTAACTTCGGGAGAAGGGGTGCTGGTAGCAATACCAGCCGCAGTGAATAGGCCCAGGCGACTGTTTATCAAAAACACAGGTCTCTGCAAAATCGAAAGATGACGTATAGGGGCTGACGCCTGCCCGGTGCTGGAAGGTTAAGAGGAGAGGTTAGCGCAAGCGAAGCTTTGAATTGAAGCCCCAGTAAACGGCGGCCGTAACTATAACGGTCCTAAGGTAGCGAAATTCCTTGTCGGGTAAGTTCCGACCCGCACGAAAGGCGTAACGATCTGGGCACTGTCTCAACGAGAGACTCGGTGAAATTATAGTACCTGTGAAGATGCAGGTTACCCGCGACAGGACGGAAAGACCCCATGGAGCTTTACTGTAGTTTGATATTGAGTGTTTGTGTCACATGTACAGGATAGGTAGGAGCTGAAGAATCCGGGACGCCAGTTTCGGAGGAGGCAACGGTGGGATACTACCCTTGTGACATGACCACTCTAACCCGCACCCCT
>NZ_JVBO01000002.1:0-230 GCF_001073445.1 Granulicatella sp. 572.rep1_STHE
CCTTGCTAGATTCATATAGTAGCAGTAAAAGGAAAAAGGATTAAAGGTGAATAAATGGGAGTTAGGGATTTATCCCTTACTCCCATTTTGAACTTTAAAGGCGAGAGACTACAGGCTCGAACCGGTCCCTTTTATCCTCCTCCACCATCTCCCTTTTCCTGCATGAACACAATATTTAAAAGCACTGTGATTACGGAGAATCCTTGCTAGATTCATATAGTAGCAGTAAA
>NZ_JVBO01000004.1:0-256 GCF_001073445.1 Granulicatella sp. 572.rep1_STHE
ATTAAATCCAGAAACAGGAGAAATTACGTTCACTCCAAATAAAGACTTTGTTGGAACACCAGAAGGTGTCACTGTCCAAGCTAAAGATGCCAACGGCACTCCAGCTACAGCGAAGTACACACCAACCGTGACAGAAGTAACGCCAAGCGGTGAAGATAAAACATCGACTGGAAAACAAGGGAAAGAACAAAAAGAAACACCGCAATTTACAGCGGGAGATCCAGACGTTCCACTTACGATTGATGCTTCAAACCCA
>NZ_JVBO01000005.1:0-1565 GCF_001073445.1 Granulicatella sp. 572.rep1_STHE
TTTTTCATGAGAGTTTGATCCTGGCTCAGGACGAACGCTGGCGGCGTGCCTAATACATGCAAGTCGAACGAGAGCGACCGGTGCTTGCACTGGTCAATCTAGTGGCGAACGGGTGAGTAACACGTGGGTAACCTGCCCATCAGAGGGGGATAACATCCGGAAACGGATGCTAAAACCGCATAGGTCTTCGAGCCGCATGGCTTGAAGAGGAAAAGAGGCGCAAGCTTCTGCTGATGGATGGACCCGCGGTGCATTAGCTAGTTGGTGAGGTAACGGCTCACCAAGGCCGTGATGCATAGCCGACCTGAGAGGGTGATCGGCCACATTGGGACTGAGACACGGCCCAAACTCCTACGGGAGGCAGCAGTAGGGAATCTTCCGCAATGGACGCAAGTCTGACGGAGCAACGCCGCGTGAGTGAAGAAGGTTTTCGGATCGTAAAACTCTGTTGTTAGAGAAGAACAAGTGCTAGAGTAACTGTTAGCGCCTTGACGGTATCTAACCAGAAAGCCACGGCTAACTACGTGCCAGCAGCCGCGGTAATACGTAGGTGGCAAGCGTTGTCCGGATTTATTGGGCGTAAAGCGAGCGCAGGCGGTTCCTTAAGTCTGATGTGAAAGCCCCCGGCTCAACCGGGGAGGGTCATTGGAAACTGGGGAACTTGAGTGCAGAAGAGGAGAGTGGAATTCCATGTGTAGCGGTGAAATGCGTAGATATATGGAGGAACACCAGTGGCGAAGGCGACTCTCTGGTCTGTAACTGACGCTGAGGCTCGAAAGCGTGGGTAGCAAACAGGATTAGATACCCTGGTAGTCCACGCCGTAAACGATGAGTGCTAAGTGTTGGAGGGTTTCCGCCCTTCAGTGCTGCAGTTAACGCATTAAGCACTCCGCCTGGGGAGTACGACCGCAAGGTTGAAACTCAAAGGAATTGACGGGGACCCGCACAAGCGGTGGAGCATGTGGTTTAATTCGAAGCAACGCGAAGAACCTTACCAAGTCTTGACATCCTTTGACCACTCTAGAGATAGAGCTTTCCCTTCGGGGACAAAGTGACAGGTGGTGCATGGTTGTCGTCAGCTCGTGTCGTGAGATGTTGGGTTAAGTCCCGCAACGAGCGCAACCCTTATTACTAGTTGCCAGCATTCAGTTGGGCACTCTAGTGAGACTGCCGGTGACAAACCGGAGGAAGGTGGGGATGACGTCAAATCATCATGCCCCTTATGACTTGGGCTACACACGTGCTACAATGGATGGTACAACGAGCAGCGAACTCGCGAGGGTAAGCGAATCTCTTAAAGCCATTCTCAGTTCGGATTGTAGGCTGCAACTCGCCTACATGAAGCCGGAATCGCTAGTAATCGCGGATCAGCACGCCGCGGTGAATACGTTCCCGGGTCTTGTACACACCGCCCGTCACACCACGAGAGTTTGTAACACCCAAAGTCGGTGAGGTAACCATTTGGAGCCAGCCGCCTAAGGTGGGATAGATGATTGGGGTGAAGTCGTAACAAGGTAGCCGTATCGGAAGGTGCGGCTGGATCACCTCCTTTCTAAGGATAAACC
>NZ_JVBO01000006.1:0-316 GCF_001073445.1 Granulicatella sp. 572.rep1_STHE
TGAAGTGCACCCCAAAAGTTAGACACAAAATCTAACTTTTGGGGTGTTTTTATTATGAAATTAACTTATGAAGATAAAGTTCAGATTTATGAACTCAGAAAACAAGGATTTAGCTACTCACGACTTGCAGATAGGTTCGGTATAGATGCGAGAAATCTTTCCTACATGATTAAATTGATTGATCGTTATGGGTTAGAGATAGTTAAAAAAAGGAGAAATAATTATTATTCTCCAGAAATAAAACAAGAAATGATTGATAAAGTCTTACTTGAAGGTTGGAGTAAAGAAAGAGTTTCTCTCGAATACGGCCTCCCTG
>NZ_JVBO01000007.1:0-43824 GCF_001073445.1 Granulicatella sp. 572.rep1_STHE
TTTTTCGCCAGAATGAAGAACGAGATGTTCTATGGTTTTGAAATGGAATATTCTACCTTTAAGGAATTTCAAACGGCTGTGGAAGAATATATAGATTATTACAATAACAAAAGAATTCAAGAAAAAACAAAATGGATGCCCCCTGTTCTATACAGGGAAACATCCATGTGTTCAGCTTAATTTAAAAATGTGTCCAGGATTCTGGGTACATATCATTTTTCGTTAGCATATCAGGTGGAAAACAAACAAGCGATGAATTAAAAGCGCTCATTATTGAAGTAAATAATTCTGCTAACGAGCGTCAACAAATTATTGAAGCAATAAATTCTCCAATCAGTGAGCTAGATAGACCAATTCGCATTCTAAAAGCTCGCTTGGCAAATAGCGGAAAGGGTGAGTAATGATGTTGAAGAAAAAATCTTTAGTAACGAGCATGCTTACTGTTGCGTCTGTTAGTTCACTACTCGCTTTCCACTCTGTGGCAAATGCGCAAGATACTGCTGATAGTAAGTTGAATGTAAGAACGAATAGTTTACTCCGAGTTCCAGCGAATATACCACAGGAACATATTTATGATTCAGGCATTTCTATTCCATATCCTGAAGACGGAGTTAAGGGGGTTTATTTACAGGCGTTTCGTGCCAAAGGACAAGACTTGGAAAATATGATTCAGTTCGTTAAGTATACTCCCATTAACTCTCTTGTAATTGATGTCCGTGATGGATATGGACAAATTACAATGCCTCTGGAGACTGATAATCAACAAGTGAAGAAACATACTGTCAATGAAGTACCAGATACTACTGCTCTTCTTAAGCGACTCGAAAAGGAACAAATTTATCCAATTGCTCGTATTGTATGTTTTGGAGACCGATTTGTTCCAAAAGAGAATCCAGAACGTTCCTTTAGAAATGCTTTAGGCCAGCTATGGTATACAGATGACGGAGAAACGTTCCTGAATCCTTTTCTTAAAGAAAACTGGGAATACGTTGCAGAAATTGCAATTGGTGCTGCTAAAGCGGGATTTAAAGATATTCAATTAGATTACGTTCGTTTCCCACTGGGGTTCGAAACTGTTTCGGAAGACTTAGTCTATGATAAAGGCGATTATGCTCATATTAAAGATGATGATGAAGCCCGTATTGCTGCGATTACAGACTTTGTTGCATTTATTCGTGAAAAACTTCAACCATATGGTGTACATCTTTCAGCTGACATCTTAGCACACGCAATTACTGAATCAAAAATTGGTGGTATTGGACAAAAATTTGTCAATATTGCTGATAAAGTAGATGTCATCTCTCCTATGATTTTTCCAAGCCATTGGGTGAATTATGCTCTAGATGTAAAGGATCCTGATAAAAATCCATATGAAATCGTTAAACGCTATATGGTGATTGAAAAAGGATATATAAAAACATTAAACCCTTCTCCAATTTCAAGGCCTTGGATTCAAGCGTTCACTGCAGATTTTCTTGGTGAAGGAAATTATCAACTCTACACCGCGGATATTATCAGCAAGGAAATTCAAGCGCTAAAAGAAGCTGGCGTAACGGAATACCTACTTTGGAACGCTGCTTCTCAGTATTCATCAGAAATAAACTTCTAAACCAAAAGGACTTCCATTAGTATGGAAGTCCTTTTCTTTATAATCTCTATTGTTCTTTCAATGAACTGTAGTCAAAGTTTGCCAATACAGCTTTTACTTCCTGGTCGTTATCCCCTAGAAGCATTGAACCATTACTTGTACGATCTACAAGTGTTAAGTCCATTGGTCTAACCACTTTTGTTTCGCCGTTTCCAGCAATGATTGTGTATTCACTGTTTGAAGTGATTTCTCCATCTAAGAATACGACACGATGAGGTTTTGTTTTCAATTCACGTAAAACCATAAGTCCACGTTTTGCACGTGTAAGCATCGAAATTTCTAATACATTGAATCGTTTTACAGCCCCACGCTGTGTTGTAAGGAAAGCAGAAACAACTTTATGTTCTAATGAGTAAACCATCGCTCCGGCAACAAAATCTTCTTTACGAAGGTTGATTGCTTTCACACCGCTGGCTACAGTACCAACTACTGGAATTTCGCTTAATTCATAACGTAAACCAAATCCACAGTGCGTCACGATAAATACTTCTAAACTTTCTGGATTTGTGACAACCACTTTGACTACTTCATCCGTTGTAGTCTTCAATTTCATCGCATTACTTGTACGAGTCTTGTATCCTCGGTACGTTGTAAACTCATTGAATAATGTTTGTTTCACTAAGCCCTCTTTTGTAAAGAAGACAACCGTCCAATCTTTATAAGAGGCATCACTATCTTTAGCCTTAATGAATCCAGTTAAAATGACTTCGTTGCTACCCAAAGAAATGGATTGACTTAAATGGTTTCCCACGTCTTTCCATTTCGCTTCCGGAATTTCATGCACTGGTAAGTGTAAGTAATTTCCTTTTGAAGTAAATAGAATTAAATTATCTAATGTGGAAGCTTTTTGACAAAGAATAACTTCATCCCCTTCACGCATTCCATTTTCTTCTGGAGCGCTTGAAGCAAATGAACGCGGGCTAACACGTTTGTAGTATCCTTGTTTTGTAGCAACCACATATACTTCTTCTTCAGCGACTAACACTTCAGTTTCAATCTTAATCTCTTCAATTTCAGCTTGAATTTGCGTTAAACGAGGCGTTGCATATTTCTTCTTCAAATCACGAAGTTCACTCTTCATGACTTGAAGAAGAGTTTTTTCGGATTTTAAGATACTTAAGAATGTTGCGATTTGCTCATTTAAATCAAGCTTTTCATTTTGAAGAATTGTAATATCCGTATTCGTTAAACGATACAATTGTAAGCTTACAATCGCTTCTGCTTGGATCATTGTGAAGTCATATGTTTCTACTAAACGTTCTTTCGCATGTTTCTTATCTTTACTGTTACGAATTAATGCGATGACTTCATCTAAAATCGATAAAGCCTTCATCAAACCATCAACGATATGAAGACGATCTTGAGCCTTCTTCAAATCATATTGCGTACGTCTCGTAATCACTTCTTTTTGGAAGTTGATATAAGAAGTTAGAATTGTTTTTAATCCTACTTGTACAGGTCGGCGTTCATCGATAGCGACCATATTGAAGTTATAGTTCACTTGTAAATCTGTATTCTTCAATAAGTAGTTTAAGATTCCCTCAGCATTAGCTTCTTTCTTCAATTCAACAACGATTTGAAGCCCAGTACGGTCTGATTCGTCCCTTACTTCAGCAATCCCGTCAATCTTCTTATTCAAGCGAATTTCATCAATCTTCTTCACTAATAAAGCTTTGTTTATTTCATAAGGAATCTCTGAAATAATGATTTGCGATTTTCCACCTTTAATCGGTTCGATTTTCGTTTTCGAACGAATCACTACTTTACCGCGTCCGGTTTCATACGCTTGTTCCAATTCCTCAAGACCCTGAATAATTCCTCCTGTAGGGAAATCAGGACCTTTCACAAATTGCATCAATTCTTTCACAGTCGCTTTAGGATGGTCAATCGCATGAATGGTTGCATCAATAACCTCACCTAAGTTATGAGTAGGAATCTCTGTTGCGTAACCGGCTGAAATCCCAGTAGCTCCATTTACAAGAAGGTTTGGATAGCGCGCAGGAAGTACAGTCGGTTCTTCTTCTGTATCATCGAAGTTTAAAACAAATTCAACGGTTTTCTTGTCTAAATCTTTTAGTAATTCTTCTGAGATTTTAGAAAGACGAGCTTCCGTATAACGCATCGCAGCAGCAGGGTCTCCATCCATACTACCGTTATTCCCGTGCATTTCAATTAACACATCACGAAGCTTCCAATCTTGACTCATACGAACCATTGCTTCATAAACTGAAGAGTCTCCGTGTGGGTGGAAATTACCGATTACGTTACCGACAGTCTTTGCTGATTTACGGAATTGTTTATCGCTTGTGTTTCCATCGAATGACATCGCATATAAAATACGACGTTGTACTGGTTTCAAACCATCACGGATATCAGGAAGAGCACGGTCTTGGATAATGTATTTCGAATAACGTCCAAATCGGTCGCCCATTACATCTTCCAGATTCAATTCTTGAATATCTTGAATTTGACTCATACTATTCCTCCTCTCCTAGTAACGACAATTGTTCTACATGATCAATTGTTGCTTCTTTTTTCTTAACTGATGGTTTCTTTTCTTCTTTCGGACTAGCTGTTGTGCTAATGGCATTTACATCTGATTCTAAAATGCTCTTATCTTCTTCTAGACCAAACTCAACGTGGCGTTCAATCCACTTACGACGAGGTTCCACTTTATTCCCCATCAATGTGCTTACACGACGTTCTGCTTGAGCTTTATCATCGATAACCACACGAATTAACGTTCTTGTATCTGGATTCATAGTAGTATCCCATAATTGGTCAGCGTTCATTTCCCCAAGACCTTTATAACGTTGTAATAAGTAGCCTTTTCCGACTAGTTTAGTCTTCTCTTCAAGTTCTTTTTCTGTCCACGCATACTCAATCACTTGTTTTTTGCCAGTTCCTTTAGAAATTTTATATAAAGGTGGTAATGCAAGATAAACTTTTCCGGCTTCAATCAATGGTTTCATATAACGATAGAAGAATGTTAACAGCAAGACTTGAATGTGAGCCCCATCGGTATCCGCATCAGTCATAATGACAATCTTGTCATAGTTACAATCTTCAATCTTGAAGTCACTACCAACACCAGCACCAATCGTATAAATAATCGTATTGATTTCTTCGTTCTTCAGAATATCTGAAATCGATGCTTTTTCTGTATTGATTACTTTACCACGTAATGGAAGAATTGCTTGGAACTTACGGTCACGACCTTGTTTAGCAGAACCACCAGCAGAGTCCCCCTCTACTAAGTAAAGTTCGTTTTTCTTAGGATTTTTACTTTGAGCAGGCGTTAATTTACCAGAAAGAAGAGTTTCTTTCTTCTTACCCTTCTTACCATTACGACTTTCTTCACGAGCTTTACGACTCGCTTCACGAGCTTCACGAGCTTTAATCGCTTTACGGATTAATTCTTGCGCAATTTCCCCATTCTCCGTTAAGAAGAAACCTAATTGTTCAGAAATTGTATTATCCACAATTCCACGTGCAGCAGGCGTCCCTAATTTATCTTTCGTTTGTCCTTCAAATTGAAGAATCTCTTCAGGAATACGAAGCGAAATAATCGCAGTTAATCCTTCACGAACATCGCTACCTTCTAAGTTTTTGTCTTTCTCTTTTAAAAGACCAACTTTTCGTGCATATTCGTTGAACGCTTTTGTTAAGGCACTCTTCATTCCCACTTCATGAGTACCACCGTCTTTTGTACGAACGTTATTTACAAAAGATAAAATCGTTTCGGAATAGCCATCGTTATATTGGAATGCAAATTCGGTTTCAACACCATCCACTATGCTGTCAAAATCAACTACTGGAGATAATGTATCTTTTTCTTCATTTAAATATTGAATGAAATCTCGAATTCCTTCTTCATAATGGAACGTTTCTGATTCCCCAGTACGTTCATCTGTAAGAACGATTGTAAGTCCTTTTAACAAGAACGCTGATTCTCTTAAACGTTCAGCTAATGTTTCATAAGACCAATTCGTTGTTGAAAATGTCTTATCACTTGGAAGGAATGTAACTGTAGTTCCAGAACCACGACGGCTTGTTTTTTCTTTTTTAACAGTTCCGACTGGTTCACCACCATTTTTAAACGATTGTTTGTATAATGTTCCATCTCGCAAAACTTCTACGGTTAACCAATCTGACAACGCGTTAACAACAGACGCCCCAACTCCATGAAGACCACCTGATGTTTTATATCCACCTTGGCCGAATTTACCACCGGCATGTAATACAGTAAAGATAACTTGAATAGTTGGGATCCCAGAAGCATGCTTTCCCGTTGGCATTCCACGACCATTATCTTTTACTGAAAGTGATTGATCTTTATGAATTGTTACTTCAATTTTTGTAGCGTAACCTGATAATGCCTCATCGACCGCATTATCAACAATTTCATACGCTAAGTGATGAAGTCCTCGATGATCAGTTGATCCAATATACATCCCTGGACGTTTACGAACAGCTTCAAGACCTTCTAAAACTTGAATCGCATCATCATTATACTGATTCGTCACTTTGCTCATTTAATACTCTCCTTTTTTCATCATCTTATCTATAATACTTGTTTTTAAATATTTTCGCAAGATTTCCCTTCATAAATAGCGTTATAATAACATTTCTTATTAGAATTGTAAGTTAAAATGTTTTTGTGTTAAACTGTTTCTAGACTGTTTTTAAAAGGAGAAGTCAAACAAATGTCATTTACATTTATAATTGGTGCCATAGTGGCATACTTACTTGGTTCGATTCCATCTGGATTATGGGTTGGGCAGTATTTCTTTAAAAAAGATATTCGCCAATATGGGAGTGGAAATTTAGGATCAACAAATGCGTTTCGAGTTTTAGGAAAAAAAGCGGGTTCCCTAGTATTATTCTGTGATATCTTTAAAGGATTCTTAGCGATGATTCTTGCTTTAACTGTATTTAAGCAACCTGATATTTCTCCATTGTGGATGGCCTCTTTCGCGGTTATTGGTCATACTTTTCCCATTTTTGCTTCATTCAAAGGAGGAAAAGCGGTTGCTACTTTTGCTGGAATGATTTTAGCTTACCAACCATTATTACTTTTATATGGACTTATTATTTTCTTAGTACTCCTTGCAATTACACGAATGGTTAGTCTTACTGCTATGGTAACTATCACTTTAGGGGTATTCCTTTCACTACTATTTAATGATTGGACACTAACACTTTTTGCACTTGCAATAGATATTTTTATCATTTACCGACACCGTTCTAATATCCAAAGAATTTTAAACGGAACAGAAAATAAAGTTCCAATGCCTTGGGAACAAAAAAATAAAGACACTAAGTAAGTACTTAGTGTCTTTTCTTTTACTCGAAAATAAAACTGGCTGTAGATTGATAAGGTGTCTTGTTTGTAATTTTCAAGACATTCTTTTTTTCTTCTAAATTTTGCGTAAAATCATTCGCCAAGTCTGGATATCCATCCCAAGGTTCAAAGCAAACAAAAGGAGAATCATCTGGCATAGTCCATACTCCTAACGCGCCAATCCCATTTAAAAGTACGGTTACGCTTTTATTCCCTTTTTGAGAATACAACTTGCCTTTGAAATGAGGGGAATTTGATTTAAATAATAATACATCATTCGTAAATAAATCATGGTGTAATCGAAATTCTTTTTCTGGATACGAAACCCCTTCAAGTGAAGCAAGATATGGAATCTCTAATTCAAGTTTATGAATCGAGCTTTCCGAATCTAATTGGATTCGATAATCTTCAAACGACAATCTTTCTTCCAACGGTACTCTAAATGCAGGATGACCACCAATTGCAAAGTACATTTCAGGACTTTGAGTAGTAACGAAATAACTCATATCTAATTGACGACCATTTAAAGTGTATTTTAGACGCAATTGAAAATCGAAAGGATAGTTTTCCTCGATCATCTCATTCGTGAGTAAGAAAGTGGCAAAGTCACTTCCATTATCCTCTAACTTAAATGCATAGTCACGAGCAAAACCATGTTTTCTAGCTTCGTAATCATTCCCTTTGTAGGAAAAAGAGTTATTTCGAATAGCACCAATATTCGGAAATAAAATTGGAGATTGTTTATTCCAATGAATCCCATCTGGTTGATACATATATTCCGTATGAGTCTCTTTATCAAATACAGAAGTTAGTTCTGCCCCAAAAAGTTTTACTCTGACTTTTAAAAATTTATTTTCTAAAGAAATGTTATCCATATAATCGCCTCTAATTTATGAATGTTTTAATTCAGTTAATAAGGATTTTTTGATATTTTGATTTTTTATTTTTATATAGGTTCCTTTAGTTCCTAGGCTGCGACTTTCAATAATTCCTGCTGATTCAAGTTTACGAATAGCATTTACAATTACTGTACGAGTAATATTATACTCTTTCGCAATTTTTAAAGCAGTGAATCTTAAATCCATACCATCAAACAATTGGATAATCACTTTAATGGCTTCTAATTCACTATAAGATAACGAACTAAGAGCTAAATGAACATTTTGTTGTTCTCTCTTTTCTTGCTCAATCTTTCTTGTATACCAGTGCAACATTTCTGTTCCAATTACTGTTCCAGCGTGTTCAGCCAAAATAAGATCGTCGGTTGAAAAAGGTTCTTCATCCTTCCCCATCACTACAAATCCTAATTGAATTCCTGAAGCAAAAATTGGAATAATGGTGGTCATTGCATTCTTGAAATTATCATGTAATTCAACTGGAAAAATCGTTAGTTCATCCGTTACAGGTATATTTTCCTTCGTGAATTTTAAAGATGTTAATCCGTCCATATAAAAATCCGGAAATTGTCTACTATTTTTATACTCCTTCATACGATCGTTATTTACTTGAAATTCATCATGAATTCCTAACAATCTTCCATCGCTTGATGCGATATATAAATCAACTTTCAAAAGAGTTCCCAAAATTTCTGTTAGTTTATTAAATGGTAAATCTGCTGTTTCAGAATCTCTCCAAATATTATCATACTGGACAATTTCATTAATCTTCCTTAAATCAGCTAAAACTTTACGCATGAGTATATTCTCCTTTTTATAAAATGTATTTAGTTAAATCTTGATCCTCTCGAATCGCATTTAATTTACTTTCTACATATTGTTCAGTTATTTGGATGCTTCCCATTTGCATCGTTGGTGCTTCGAACAATAATTCTTCTAATACAGTTTCTAAAATAGTGTGAAGACGACGGGCACCAATATTTTCCATTGTACTATTCACTTCGAAAGCAATCTCAGCCAATTTTGAAACAGCTTCTTTTGTGAAAACGACTTCCACATTTTCTGTAGCAAGTAATGCCTTATACTGTTTTAATAATGCGTTTTTAGGTTCCATTAAAATGCGTTCAAAATCTTCTTTTGATAAATCTTGTAATTCAACCCGAATCGGGAATCGCCCTTGTAGCTCGGGCATTAAATCACTTGGTTTAGCCGCATGGAATGCTCCAGAAGCAATAAACAAAATATGGTCTGTATTAATCACACCGTATTTCGTATTCACTTGGCTCCCCTCAACGATTGGTAAAATATCTCTTTGTACTCCTTCCCTTGAGACTTCCCCTCCGTTTTGACCTTTTGCAGTAATCTTATCAATTTCATCAATAAAGATAATTCCTGATGTTTCAGCTAGTTTTAAAGCTTCTGCATGCATATCTTCCTGATTGATAAGGTTATTTGCTTCTTCCTCCGTTAATAGTTCTAACGCTTCTTTAACAGTGACTGTACGGCTAATTTTCTTCTTAGGAGTCATCTGATCAAGAACGGATTGAATTTGCATCATTTGTTCCATTTGGTTACCAGATCCCGCCATCCGCATTGGTTTCTCAGTTAATTCAATTGTTACTTCTTTTGAATCAAGTACTCCATTTCTTAATTGTTGCTCAATATCACGACGACTTTGAGCAATTTCTTCTGTGATTTCTTCCTTCATTTCAGGTTCTAATCCTGGATTTTGAATGCCCATTTGTTGGAACATATTGAAGAGTGAATCTTGTTGTGGGTTCGATACTTTCTTCATGATTCCAGGTTTTAAGATCTTCGCAAGCTTTTTAACAGCCTTATCAAAAGCTTGTGGCTTTACCTCTTCTTGTTTTAGTTTAGTCACAATTTGAATCGCATTTTCCACTAAATCACGAACCATCGATTCTACATCACGCCCAACGTAACCGACTTCCGTAAATTTAGTGGCTTCGACTTTTGCAAATGGTGCATCGACTAGTTTTGCAAGACGACGAGCCAATTCAGTTTTTCCGACCCCCGTAGGTCCAATCATCAATAAATTTTTTGGAGTGACTTCTTTTTTCATTTCGTCGTCCAATAATAAACGACGGTAACGATTTCGAAGAGCAACAGCTAACGCTCGTTTTGCATCCTGTTGCCCGACGATGAATTGATCTAATTCAGATACAACTTCTCTAGGTGTTTTACTAATATTTGCTTGCATACTTCCACTTCCTTAAGCCAATGTTTCAGTAATGATATTATCATTTGTAAAAATATCAATCTCTGAAGCGATTTTTAAACTTTCACGAGCAATATCTTCTGCTGTTAAATTCGAATCGCCAAATCTTAGGAGACCTCTAGCAGCTGATAAAGCGAAGTTACCACCAGAACCGATTGTTAGAATGCCATCATCTGGTTCAATGACTTCTCCTGTTCCTGAAACAAGTAACACTTGTTCTTTATTCATTACGATTAACATCGCTTCTAATTTTTGTAAACCACGGTCACTTCTCCATTGTTTCGCCATTTCAATAGCTGATCGTTGTAAGTTCCCTTTGAATTGTTTAAGTTTATCTTCAAACATTTCTTCTAAAGTAATTGCATCCGCTACCCCACCTGCAAATCCCACAAGCACTTGATTGTCAAAAATACGACGGATTTTACGAGCGGTTCCTTTCATTATCACTTTTTCCCCCATTGTCACTTGACCGTCACCAGCCATTGCAACTTCGTTATCTTTTTTTACTGCACAAATTGTAGTCATGATTTTCCTCCGTTATTCTTATTAAAGGCACTAGCGTCAAATTCATTCTTCCCAGCTTTAGATCTTGGAAAATATAATTGGTAATTTTGCTGTAGAGCTTCTTTCGTTACATGTGTATAAATTTGAGTAGAACTAAGACTAACATGCCCTAAAAGTTCCTGAACGGTTCTCATATCCGCACCATTATTTAATAAATGCGTTGCAAACGTATGTCTTAGCATATGTGGATGAATCTTTAATGTTAGTCCACTTTCTTGAATTAGTTTTTCTAAAATATAACGAACTCCATTAGTCGTCAGTGGATCACCTAAATGATTCACAAACACGAAAAAATGCTCCTTCCTTTCTTTAGCCATAAGATCCTTTCGTCCTTCTTCAAGATAAGTTTCTAAAGCCGTTCTTGCAAAGTCACCAATCGGAACATAGCGTTCTTTAGAACCTTTACCGATGACGAGGATAATGCTATTATCCAGGTCTAATTGCTCAAGAGTTAAATTCGTTAACTCACTGACACGCATACCTGTAGCATATAATACTTCGACTAGAGCTTTATTACGTTGGTCTAAAGACTGATTTCCATCAATAGAATTGATAAATTTTTCAATTTCATCTTCATAAAAAAACTCTGGAAGAAGCATTTTACCCTTTTTATAACTGACTGACGCAAAAGGATTTGATTCTACTGCTTTTCGTTCTACCAAAAAATGATAAAAAGAACGTAAACTTGAAAGGAACCGAGAAATACTTGAACGATTATAGTTTTCACGATGTAAAACTCCTAAATAGATTCGAACATCAACGACAGATACATCGTTCCATGACGTAATTGGAACTTCTGTTAAGTAATCGCAGAAATGTTGAATATCACGCTCATACGCACGAATCGTCTCTGGTGAATAACGCCGTTCAACTTTTATATACGCTAAGAAATCTTGCATTTCATTCTTCATCATCTTCCTCCTATCGTTAACTTTATCACAGTAAGCACTTTCTTACAACCGAATTGTCAAAATTATTAAGACAATTAATACATATTTAATAAACTCTGCGTCATAGTCAATGCACTAACATAATTTCACGCACATAAAGAGAGCACCCAGATTTCTCCAAGTGCTCTTTTCGTTATTTTTGAACATCCTCTTTGTAATCACAATTACTACACGCAATTTGTTTTCCACCGCGACCTTTTTTCTCAACTAAGTAGTGATCACATTTTGGACAATTGCGTCCTACAGGTTTATCCCATGAAACGAATTCACATTCAGGATAACGATCACAACCATAGAAGATACGATTTTTCTTCGACTTACGTTCAATCACTTTGCCTTTTCCACAAGTTGGACATGTAATCCCAATATCTTTAACAATGGCTTGTGTATGATGACATTCTGGGAAATTGCTACATGCGTAGAATTTTCCAAATCGACCTAATTTAATCACCATCGGATGGCCGCATTTTTCACAGTTGAATCCAGCTGGTTCATCTTTAATTTGAACTTTCTCGATTTCAACTTCAGCCTTATCCACTTCAATCTTAAACGGTTGGTAAAACTTATCGATAACTTGTACCCACTCTTCTTTCCCTTCTTCTACAAGGTCAAGATTGTCTTCCATGGAAGCCGTAAAATGAGTATCGACAATATTTGGGAAGTATTGTTCGATGATTTGATGAACAACATATCCAAGTTCCGTTGGTTCAAAACGTTTAGAAACTAATTTAACGTAGTAACGTTTTTGGATTGTTTCGATTGTTGGTGCATATGTTGATGGACGACCAACACCGATTTCTTCTAATGTTTTAATTAACGTAGCTTCAGAATAACGTGCAGGCGGTTGTGTGAAATGTTGTTCAGGATTTAGTTTTGCTAATTGAACTTCATCCCCAACTTGCATTTCCGGAAGCACGTTTCCTTTTTTCGCTTCTGCATTATCTTGATATACCTTTTGATACCCAGCAAACTTAATTGTAGATCCATTTGCCTTAAACACATGATTGTTTTGTTCTAAATCTACTTGTACAGTATCATAAACTGCTGCAGTCATTTGACTAGCAACAAATCGTGACCAAATTAAGGTGTACAATTTCAATTGATCTTTTGTTAAATAACTTGCGATTGAATCCGGTGTACGTAAAACAGATGAAGGACGAATTGCTTCGTGAGCATCTTGAGCGCCTTCAGCGTTCTTTACAGTGCGTTTAGTTTCAAGACAGTACTCTTTACCAAACTCTTTCTCAATGAACTCAGAAGCCTCATTTTGGGCAGATGCTGAAATTCGAGTTGAGTCTGTACGCATATACGTAATCAAACCGACTGAACCACTACGACCAAGAGATACCCCTTCATAAAGTTGTTGAGCTACCATCATTGTTTTTCGCGTTCTGAAGTTTAAGCGGTTTGACGCATCTTGTTGCAAGCTACTTGTTGTAAATGGAGCTGCAGGATTGCGTCTACGTTCTTTCTTCGTTACTTTAGTAACTTTGAATGGTTTCTTCTCAGAAAGTTCGTCCATTACTGATTTCACAGTCGCTTCTTTTTCTAAAGACGCTTTCTCAGCTGTAGTACCATAGTAATTTGCCGTGAAAGTTTTCTTTTCTTTTTTGAATTGTCCTTCAAGAGTCCAGTATTCTTCTGGAACGAATGCTTTAATTTCGTTTTCGCGATCAATAATTAATTTTACCGCGATACTTTGAACACGACCAGCACTCAATCCTTTTTTCACTTTCTTCCATAAAATAGGAGATAAAGTGTAACCCACAAGGCGGTCTAAAATACGACGTGCTTGTTGCGCATCAACTAAATCCATGTCAATCATCCTAGGATTCTTAAATGCTTCTTTAATTGCATCTTTTGTAATCTCATTAAACTCCACACGAATAGGTTTGTTTAAATCAAGTCCTAATAAATGCGCTAAATGCCAAGAAATAGCTTCTCCTTCTCTATCCGGGTCACTTGCAAGATAAACTGCATCTGCTTTGGCTGCTTCCTTTTTAAGAGACTTAATTAAATCGCCCTTCCCTCGAATCGAAATATAATGAGGTTCATAATTATTTTCAATATCTACACCCATTTTGCTCTTAGGTAAATCTCTTAAGTGACCTTTACTTGCGACCACTTTAAAATTTTTCCCCAAATAGCGTTCAATGGTTTTAGCTTTTGTAGGAGACTCTACAATCACTAAGTTTTGCTTCACCATTAAATGGCTCCTTCCATCATTACTCTATCTAATATTAAAATATCAGGCAAAAAGCCTGTATTTAGCGAGATTGTTTAAATTGTCTTTTGTCATCATATCTAAACACATTCTTTTTGTCAAGGCAACAAATTATCTCTTATAGTTTTTTTATGGAAAGTAATGTAGATTTTTATCAATAGTTTCAGCGCTAGAAACTAAACAAGCTCCAGCTTCAATTAGTTGATTAGTTCCTTTTGAATGTGATGAAAAAATACTTCCAGGAATAGCAAATACCTCTCTATTTTCACTCAAGGCAATATTAGCGGTAATTAGACTTCCACTTCTCTCTTTAGCTTCTACTACACAAACACCATGGCTTAACCCTGCTATGATGCGATTTCGGTAAGGAAAATGAAACTTCAAAGGTCGACTTCCTAAAGGATATTCAGAAATAATAAGACCTTTTTCCCCTATTTCTTTATAGAGATTGGCATTTTCAGGTGGATATACAACATCTAATCCACTTCCTATAACCGCTATCGTTTTTCCATCATCCTTCAAACATTCAAGGTGTGCTAAAGAATCCACTCCTTTAGCTAGACCGCTAATAATTCCGATTTTCTTCTGTACTAAATCCTGTACAATGATTTTCGTACATTGTTTTGCATAGTTTGAATGTTCTCTAGAACCTACTAAAGCGACTAATCGTTCATTTAACAAAGACAATTCTCCTTTATAGAAAAGAACAATTGGAGGTAAATAAATTTCTTTTAACCTTCTTGGATAAACAGCATCCAAAATGGTCAATACTTTTACTTTTTCAACCTTCATTTTTTCAAAAGAAGCTAACCAATCAAATGTCTCTAACCATTTAGAAGTTTCTTCGGGCAAGCTGAATTTTACATCCCCTAAAACAAATGGATGATTTAAAGAAACATCATCATTCAATTTTTGAAATAACTCATAAAACTGTTTACTATTTAATGTTTCACTAATCGCTATTCCAATTAATAGTTTTCTTTTTGTTAATAACATAAATAAACTCCTTCCGGTAAATAGTTTTCAAAACTATTTACGAGAAAGAGTTTACATTTGGAACTTTATTGTTGATATTCTTTTACAGGTGCAAATGTCATACGATGTATTGGCGTCGGACCTAATTTCTCAAGACCTTCTATGTGTGCTTTCGTACCATATCCTGCATTTTGTGCAAATCCATATCCTGGATACAGTTGTTCGTAATCCTTCATCATTTGGTCCCTTACCTCTTTAGCAACAATACTTGCCGCAGCTATCGAGATGCTCTTCGCGTCCCCTTTAATAATGCCTTCTTCTGGAATTCCTGTATCCAATCTCATCGCATCAATTAATAAATAATCTGGCTGTTCAGGCAACAATTCAATCGCTCGTTTCATCGCCACTTTACTAGCTTCATAAATATTAATTTTATCAATCGTGAATGCATCGACAATACCGATACCAATGGCAACAGCTTGCTCTTTAATCATTTCGAAGATTTCTTCGCGTTTTTTCGCGCTCAACTTCTTAGAATCATCGAGACCAATATCTTCCATACCTTCAGGAAGAATGACAGCAGCTGCTACCACTGGACCAGCAAGTGGGCCGCGACCCACTTCATCAATTCCTGCAATCATTCGATAGCCTTTTTGTTTGGCTGCACGTTCAAAGCTTTGCATTTCCTCAAAGTGTGCAGCACGTTCTGCTTTTTTGGCGAATTGACGTTCAAACTTTGCGATTAAATCTTGAACTCCTTTACGATCGTCACTTCTAAGTTCTGTTAAACGTTCATCCGACAACGTTTGAATTTCTTCAAGAATCAATTTAATTTCTTTGATGGAACGTTTTTTCATTATGCTTCCTCCGTTAACGACACAGGCGCTTTGTCTAATGTATAACGACCCAGTTTTCCTGAACGAATATCAAACACGATTCGTTCACTTGCCTTTTCATAATCTTCTTTAAAGCCTAAATTCTTTGTAATTAACATTAATAAATCAACATTTGAAAGTTCTAAATCGCTATCTATTAAACGATAAGCTTTCTTTAAATACTCTGGATAATCTAATTTAAACTGACTAAGAGCAAAAAGTGCAATATCATCCATGTGAAGGAGTGCATCTTTAATCGCACCCGTAAGTGCTAGTTTATTCCCAACTTCTTCACTTTCAAACTTTGGCCATAGAATTCCAGGAGTATCCAGCAACTCAAAATCATTTCCGATTTTTAACCAGCGTTGTCCCTTTGTAACACCAGGACGGTTTGCTGTTTCAGCTTGATTTTTATTAATCATACGGTTGATAAAGGTTGATTTTCCAACGTTAGGAATTCCGAGAACCATTAAACGAATCGGTCTAGGACGAATCCCTTTTTCCAAATTCTTTTCAAAGACTGGCGCCATTAATTCCTTAATGGCCGCTTTAACCTGTTTTATCCCTTTGCCATCTTTAGCTTCTGTTGTAAGAACTTTAATTCCTTGGCTAGTAAAATAATCATTCCAACGTTTTGTTTGAGATGGATCTGCCAAATCAACTTTATTTAATAAGATTAATTGCTTCTTTTGTCCTTTAATTTCTTCGATAATAGGATTGCGACTTGATTCTGGGATACGGGCGTCCACCATTTCAATCACGACATCGACTAATTTCAATTTTTCAGTTGCTTCCCTGCGAGCTTTGGCCATATGCCCCGGGAACCATTGGATTGTTGCCATACGTTTTGAATCCTTTCTATATTACATTCACAAAAACATTCTTATAGAACCAACGAATATTATACCATGTTTTAATCCTTTTTTCCGTTCTCTTCCTTATTCTTTATAATAAAAAAATCTCAGTACAGTAGCAATTACTCATTGCCGATGTACTGAGATAGCAATTGTTTGCTAAGAAAAAATTACTTCTAATCAATTACTTCATAAATACTTTCTGTATTCCAACGAACTTTCGGTTTAATGTCTTCATCTCTATAACCAAACGCGCACATTACTGATACTCCAAATTCTGATGTATCCAAAACTCCTTTTTCTTCTAAATAAGCTTCAACTTTAGCTTTATCATATCCTTCAATTGGACAAGAATCCATTCCCATCAAAACTGCTGCATTCATCATATTTGCCATTTGGATATACGTTTGTTTACTTGCCCAGTCAAAGAGTGATCGTTCATCGTTTAGCTGTGCATCACTTTCTTGGAAGCTCTTGATTCGATGCGCATATGCAGAATCCGGATCATAACTTCTATGTCTTACCTCTTGCATTAATTTTTCAATATAAGGTGTTTCATAGTTTACACCTTTACGAGCTAGATAAATCACAAAATGACTTGCTCCATCGAGCATTGAAACAGCGCCCCATGCCATTGATTTTAAATCTTGTTTCATTCCTTCATTATTTAGTAAAAGCATCTTCCAAGGTTCAAACCCCAATGAAGATGGTGCTAATCGTCCAACTTCAACAAGTGCTGCCCAATCTTCATCAGAAATACGACGTGTTGGGTCAAACTTTTTAGTAGCATAACGTTGATGTTGCAACGCAATAATTTCTTCTCTATTCATAATAGTAAACTCCTTTATCTTGATTATTACGAAAATTTCAACTAAGAAATGAATCTCTCATATAAATTAAGTTTATCAGCCAAAAAACAAAATAGCAATTCACTCATAAATAATTCTTTTTTAATCAATAATAGATATAAAAATAAGACTGGAGTAGTCCAGTCTCACTATAACTATTGCGGATTATTTTCAGAAGATTTAAACTTAACCTTTTTAATTTTAAAGTCAATATGTCTTTCTCTGATGGTTGATTCGATATCATCAATTAGGATTCTCTTATCATTCTCTATTTGAATATTGATTTCGTACTTTCCTCCAATATCCTTAACATCCACATTTGCGATTTGATATTGTTTTAAATTACAGTACTCATAAATATCGTGAACAAGAGAAATATCTCCAACAGTTCCATTAATACTTGCCTGATAAATCTGCTGCTGTTTTGTAAAATCATGTGTTAACCATTGAATTAACATAACAAAGATACTACAAACAATACCAAAGAACCAAAATCCTCCACCAATGGCCATCCCAATCCCTGAAGTAGCCCAAATACCAGCAGCTGTTGTTAAACCACTTATTTTTTTATCCCTCATGAAAATGATACCACCACCAATGAAGGAAATCCCACTTACAATTTGAGCAGCCACACGAGAAGTGTCGTAATCTGGAGTGTCCAGAAAAGCTTCTTTAGAAATAATCATCATTAAGGCAGAAGTAAGACAAACAATCACGTGTGTCTTTACTCCGGCTTGTTTATTCCTTGCTTTTCTTTCATAACCAATTAATAAACCACAAATACAAGCCAAAATAATTGATGTAAAATGTCGTAATTCAAGCATTGCATCAAATGAACGTATAAACACTTGATCCATATCTTTCCTCCCTAAAAACGTGTATTCCTATTTTACGTTTGTTTAATAGGAAAGTCAAATTTTATGAAATCGTTTACTGGAGAAAGAAAAAGGAAATTTAAGAAAAAAAACAGGAAGTGAGTATTTACGACTCAATCTTCCTGATCTTTTAAATAGGTGCTTTTCTAGAAAAAATAAATTTTTTAAGAAAAATCACTCTAACAACTATTCTTCTTTTCTTTTACCTACATAGAGTGTTAAAAGAATACCACTTCCTAGAAGCATTGGAATGACTTCTGTATGCGCTCCAGTATTTGGCAAAATAGCATTATTGTTAGTCTCATTAGCTACTTTATTTGTAGTTGAGATAGTACTTGCAACTAATGATGGATTCTTATCGGAATTCACTGGAATTGCTGATGGAATTGCTCCTCCAATAGTTGTGCTTCCAACAGGAGTATTATTTCCTGGTTTATTTGTAGAAGGTGTACTATTTGTTGGAGTTCCATTTGTCGAAGAACCATTTGATGGTGTAACACTAGTCGTCGTTCCGTTAGATGGAATTCCATTTGTGGAGGTTGGATTGGTAGGAGTTCCATTTGTTGGCGAAATAGAGCAATTACATGTACCATCCTTTCCATCTTTCCCATTTTTAACTACGACTTCTTGTTTAGTTCCGTCAGGATTTGTTACTGAAATTGTATAACTTCCATCATTATTATCAGTTAATGTAATAACTGGAGAAATACCATCTTTCCCGTCAGCACCATTTTGACCTGCAACACCTGGATCCCCTTTGTCTCCTTTAGGTCCGGTTTCGCCATCTTTTACAACAAATGTTCCAAGAACTTCATCAGTGGCTTCATCAAACTGACTATTACCGTTTTTGTCAAGGTAGAACGTTAGTTTTGTCTCTTTCTTAGCATTGTCGCGTTCTATTTTAACTTTTGGAGTTTCTCCGTCTTTACCGTCACGTCCAGCTTGACCTTGTTCGCCTTGCTCACCTTTAGCTCCGGCTGCACCTGGGTCGCCTTTGTCACCCTTAGGTCCAGCAACACCTTGAGGACCTGCTTCTCCTGGATCGCCTTTATCACCCTTAGGACCGGCTACACCTTGAGGTCCAACTTCACCTGGATTGCCTTTATCTCCCTTAGGCCCAGCTACACCTTGAGGACCTGCTTCTCCTGTGTCCCCTTTAGGACCTGCTTTTCCGTCTTGTCCGTCTTTAACAATTAAAGTACCAAGAACGGTATCAGTGGCTTCATCAAACTCATTATTAGCATTTACGTCTTTGTAGAAGGTTAGTTTTGTCTCTTTCTTAGCATCGTCACGTTCCACTTTAACTTTTGGAGTTTCGCCGTCTTTACCGTCACGACCTGCTTGACCATGTTCGCCTTGCTCACCTTTAGCTCCAGCTGCACCTTGAGGACCAACTGCTCCTGGATCTCCTTTGTCTCCTTTAGGGCCGGCTACACCTTGAGGACCTGCGATACCTTGTTCACCTTTTTGACCATCGGCGCCATCTTTGATTACAGATGTTCCTAAAACAGTATCAGTAGTTTCATCAAACTCGTCATTGGCGTTTACGTCTTTGTAGAAGGTTAGTTTTGTCTCTTTTTTAGCGTCGTCTCGTTCTACTTTAACTTTTGGAGTTTCTCCGTCTTTACCGTCACGTCCAGCTTGACCTTGTTCGCCTTGCTCACCTTTAGCTCCAGCTGTACCTTGAGGTCCAACTGCTCCTGGATCGCCTTTGTCACCTTTAGGTCCGGCAACACCTTGAGGGCCTGCAATACCTTTTTCTCCTTTTTGACCATCAGCGCCATCTTTAATCACTGATGTGCCAAGGACCGTATCTGTATTTTCATCAAACTCATTATTGGCGTTTACGTCTTTGTAGAAAGTTAGTTTTGTTTCTTTCTTAGCATCATCTCGTTCTACTTTAACTTTTGGAGTTTCTCCATCTTTACCATTTTTAATGATTGTTTCTATTGGAGATTGCCCCTCAGGTTGAGTAATGGTGATTGTGTGAGTTCCGTCATTATTTTCTTTAACAGAAATTGTTGGAGGAGTCACTTGTTGTGGTGTAAGGTCGACAACATCAATCGAGATATCCTTTGTAATGGTTTTATTTCCACTAGAACTTGTCACCGTTACTGGAATATCATATTGACCAGCGACTGTTGGAGTTCCTTCAATTGTTTTCGTCTGCGCATTGTATGTTAAACCGCTAGGAAGTTTTGTTTGGTCAACACTCACTCTAGCATCAGAAGGAACCTGTAATGTAACAGGTCTAGCTTTATTTCCTAGAACAATTAACTGACGATCATTTTTCATATCAAGAGATACTGGATCATCAATAACCTTCAAGGTAATAATTTCTTCGGCTGTCCCTTTTCCTAATGAATCTGAATCGACAGACGCTTTCATACGAATTTTGTATACTCCAGCTTTTGTAGGAGTTCCACTGATTGTGTGAGTTGCACGATCATAATGTAACCCTGCCGTTGATTCTAGATAAGAGTCTAAGTCTGACTCAGGTAAATCTACACTTAAGTATCTTGCTCCAAGTTTTGAATGCTCGCTATGACTCACGACCATGTTTTTGATATTTTCGCCTAAGTGGATGGTTTGTTCTTTGTCGGTTACATTGATACTTACAGGAAGTGGTCTGATATTAAATCGGATATATCCTCCAGACACTGGAGAGTCTGCCATTTCGGCAAATGTTGCCTTATATGGTACGTAATAATCACCAACTTTTGTAGCAGTTCCAGAAATTGTTTTCGTGGAAGCATTGTATGTTAACCCTTGAGGAAGTTTACTAGTATCAAGCTCTAATCTAGCCTTCTCATCAGAAACGGTTAATCTCACTTCGTCTACAGGAGATAAGACTGTTTTCTCTTGGTCTTTATTTTCAACTGTAACATTTAAATCCATTGGTGTAACAGTGATTGTTACAGATGCACTAGCAGTTGTGTTGCCACTAATCGTCGCACTTGTTGCTGTAAATGTAGCTGTGTAAGTCCCAACTCTAGTCGGTGTACCTTCAAGCGTTTTAGATACTGAATTATAATTAACTCCTGGTGGTAGGGAACCGGAAGTTAGAGTAATATTTGCACCTTCTGCTTGCAACGGAATTGAAGGAAGAGCGTCTAAAACTTTCACTTCTTTACGATTATTAGGAATCGTAAAGTTAAGTGGTACACTATTTACCTTAATCTTTATTGTTGCAGTTGCTCTTTGAGTACTTCCTGTAGCAGTAGTTCTTGTAACATCTGCATAAGCTGTATAAGTTCCAACCTGAGTCAGAGTACCAGTAATTGTTTTTTTATCTTCTGACCATTTTAATCCGTTTGGTAAAGAGCCCGACGTATAGTTTACTCTTGCATTTGCAGGTATTTTAAGAGTAATTGGTGCTATTTCTTTACCGGCTGTATATTCATAAGAAACACTTGGAATATTAAAAGCACCAGGAGTAACCGTTAGTTCAACTAGTTTGGTTATCGATTCTCCATTTTTTGAAGCCGTAACAGGGACTACGTATTGTCCTTCATATTGTCCAATTCCAGCAATCTTCTTTAAAACTTTATCATAAGTAACCCCATCAGGAAGTTTACTTTCATCTACATTTAATTCTGAATCCTCACTAGCATTTAGTTGAATGTCTTTGAATCGATTCCCTTCAACAATTGTTTGTCTATCATTTGTAATCGATAAACTTAAATTAGAAACAGGACGAGGAGTAACTTCATAGGTAAATCTTGTTTTAATCTGTCGACTCTCATTTTCGTTATTCAAATAAGTAGCTGTAACAATCGCAGTTTTTTTACCTTCTGTCTTCTTAAGAGCATAACCAGCTAGTCCATTATTATTACTATTAGAATCAAGGCGAACATAGCCATCTTCCTCTTCATACTCCACAGATAAATTAGTAATCTTTGTTCCATTTGTTAGCGAAATTGGAACATTAGGTATAGCTTGTCCCTCCTGCCAAGTTTGATCAGGAATATTATTTAAGCCCTCTAGTACTTCAAATTTAAATGTACGAACAACATTGTTATTTCCAAAGTGACCGTCGATTGCTTTCGCTTTAAACGAATACACACCAGGAGATAACACTACTCCAGCGTTTTTAGTAACAATGTATTTTGTCTTATCTAAAGGATTTTTTTCGATAGTAATTCCTTGAGGGACACTATCTTGCTGGATTTCTAAAGTAGCATTGCCTTTATTTAATACTAAGTTCCCAATAATTTGTTTCTGATTTGTAGAAGGAATTGCAACGGGTGTTGGATTTGAAACACGATAAATTTTGTCTGCTTCAAACATTACATCAGCATTCGTTAAAACATATGTACCATCATTTCTAGAAGGTGATGTTTGGGATATTTCTTTAGTAATTAAATTAAGATGATAGTTTGTTACTCTTCCAATATTATCAGTAACCTGAAAGTCAATAAAATAATTTCCAGCTTTTTCAGGAAGAGATTTAAAATTAATTCTATATGGAGAAACTGAATTACCTCTAGGATCGTTTACATTGTCGTATTCAGCGCTATATACTGATGTAACATACTTATTGTCCGTTAAAACATTAGAGGTAGTTCGATTATCATTTTCAATAAATATATTATCCCCTTTTGCTGGTCCATCCTTAATAAATTCTACTTCAACACCTGGACTGGCATTTTTGACTTCGAATCGAGTAATTTTAACAGGAGCCTCGTCATTCTGAAGATTATAATCTGTTCTTCTCCCTGGAATAGACAACCAAAGATTGGATGAATATTGTGGGGTATATGGTTTTACGTCAGAAATCGTACTTGATTTATTAGAAAGAATATAATAACCAAACGGGGTTGCAGTCATATATGCTGTGCTTGTTTTTTTATCATAAGTCACTGAATCACTTAATATACCATTCCCTGTAATTCTGCTTCCTTCATCGGTACCATATAAATAAGAATAATTATCTACTATTTGGAATACTGGAGGTTCTTCGATTAAAAGATTCGCAACAACACGTGTAGCTGGGTCATTTTTGGATTGTAGCCCAATTACATAAGTCTTACTAGCTACTTGATGGTTTAAAGATAGTTCTTTAATTAAATAACCTGTTTCTTTTTCATAAGTGAAACCTAAATCTTTCGCATCCTGAGTTAATTCAACTTCATCCGGAGTGATTCTTGTTAAACCAACTTTATATCTTAATTCAATAGTTGATCCATTTTTAATTAGTTTATAATCTACAACAGAACGACCCTCATCAGGTCCAAAATAACGCTCAATAGTCATATATGGTTTTTCATTAGATGGGGAAGCAGGTTGTACCCCCGCTGTATTAAGCATATAAGAGACATTATCAGTGTGCCCTGAGCTTTTCATCTGATTCCATAAAGTTTCAATGGCATTTGATAGATTTAAACGTTGTGAGTCAATCGTCTCTTGATCCACCTCTTTAGAAAGAAATGCTGCTTTTGCTTCCTTCAATAACTCTGATGTATGACGCAATGATCCTTCAATTTCAGCTTTATTAGTTGAATCATTCAAATTATTTAAAAACTTTTCGGCTTCTTTCGTTACTACTTCGCCTTCAACGATTGCATTATTTAATTGCTCTTTAGAGAGGTTTGACTCTAACCCATCTTCTTTATTAGTTGTCTCTTTTGTTTTGTTATCTGTATTATCAGTTGTTTCATTGTTAGAAACTTCACTTTCAGATTTGCTTGAAGCATCTGTTTTATCAATTTCTGATGTAACAGCCTTTTCTTCTTTTGTAATTTCATTTGAATTAGGAATATTCTCCTTATTTCCTAATTCAACTTTTTCTTCTTTTTGTTTTGTAACATTTGTTGGTAAATCACCCTTTGATGGTTGCAGTTCTTCAACACCTTTATCTTGAGCTATTACTCCGGATTCAACAACCTCATTAGCTTGCACAACAGGTACATTTATAGTTCCTCCTAAAAAGAACTGACCAATAATTACTGAAGCTACTCCCACGCTAAATTTTCGGATTGAAAACTTCTGTCGTTTTTCAAATTTCATTTTGATTCCTCACTTTTTATAATATTTTTTCTGTAGTCCTGCCACCATTCATGAAAATAAGCAAATAATAATTAAAACACCCAATCGGATAACAATCATACAGTACCATTCTATTTATTTTTAACTAAAAATCAAAATAAATTGTCTGAAAAATTCAATTTTTTTCAAATTATTATAAAAATTCATAAAGTTATATCTTTTATTAAAATTTATTTTGAATATTGTAAGAATCGATACGTAAAAAAGGAGATTACCTTTTGATAATCTCCTTTTTAATTTAAAGAATTTTTTGTTTATTACAATTCTATATTTTTATTAGTAATCTTCTTTTTAAAATAGTTATCGTGTTCAACAAATATAAGAGTTATATCATTATCAAGTATTACTTTCTCAATTTGCTCTCTAGAAATTACGTCGATATAATTCATAGGTTCATCCCATATATACAAATGAGCTTTCGTAGCTAAGCTAATTGATAATAACAATTTCTTTTTTTGGCCATCACTGTAAGACTCGATATCACTTTCTAACAGATCTTTCGAAATATTTAGTTTTGCTAAAAGAGTTCTACAGAGTGTCTCATCGATTTCCTTTGAACGAATATATTCTTTAAAGCTTCCTTTTAAATTTTTAATCTCCTGAGGAACATAGGAAATTATTAGATCTGTTGGTTTTAAAATCATAGAGGACTCCACTTCTAGTTTACCAATCAGACAATTAAATAAAGTACTTTTTCCAGAGCCATTTTCTCCATTAATCGATATTCTATCCCCTCTTTTTATCACAAAAGAAAGATCTTGAAGAATATTTTTATCTCCATAATTAAAAGAAAGATGATTCACTTTTATGAATTCCTTCTTAGGATAAGTCAATGGGTGCAAAAACAAGGTTTCCTGAAGCTCTATATCTTTTAGTAACCGTTCTTTCTCTTCAATCAGTTTTTCTTGCCGTTTTATAAGATTCTTTGACTTTTTCATCATTTTTGCAGATTGATGCCCAATATATCCCTTATCTGGTTTAACCCCCGATATTTTATGCCCATTTTTAGTGTTTTCAATCCGATCGGACCATTGTTTGGTTTCCTTCGAAGCATTCTTTAATCGGCTAATTTCCTTTATTAGTTTATGATTTTCATTAAATTCTAGTTGATCTTTTTGGAGTTTGTTTTGATACCAACTACTGTAATTTCCACTTTGGATTTCTATACTATTGCGATTAATGGCTAATACATGATCGATACATCCATCTAAAAATTCACGATCATGTGAAATAACCATGAATCCCTGTCTTTTTTGCCGAAGATATTCGCTCACAACCTTTCTTCCTAAGGAATCAAGATGATTCGTGGGTTCATCAATTAATACAAAAGCATCTTCCTTCGTAAACAGAATTCCAAGAAGAACTTTCATACGTTCTCCTGGAGATAATAAAGATAAAGGCTGATCCAAAACACTTAAATCTAGACCTAAAAGATTAAGCTCTTTTATAAATTTCCATTCTTCTTCTGTGCTACTTTGTCTATATACTTCCAAACACGTTAAATCTTGATTTTTAATTATAGGAGGAAAATAATAGCATGTAGTACTATTTGAAATGACACCTGTATATTCTAATTCCTTCGTTAACATTTTTAATAAGGTTGTTTTACCGATTCCATTTCTTCCAATCAAACCTATCTTCCAATTTGTATCAAAAGATAGATTTATCTGATTAAAAATGGGTCTTAGACTACCATAGTAAGAAAACGAAACATTCTTTAAAGAAATATCAGTCATGAACCCACCTCCTCTATTCTAATTTTACCATATTCATTTAAAGACACAAAAAGGTGATTACGATAATCGTAATCACCTTTATATTAATGGTATAAATTTGAGTAATCTTTAAGACCACCGATTCTATTTAGAGGCCAAACAGTAAATACTGCTTTTCCTTCAATTGAAGCCTGATCAATAAATCCAATCATTCGGCTATCCTTTGAAACTCCTCTGTTATCTCCCATTACGAAGTATTTTCCTTCTGGTACTTTATCTTCTCCAGTCAATTGTTTTAATGTAAAATCATCAATATAGACGGTCTTTTTATCACTATTCGAATTGATAAACGGCTGTTCTACCTGTTTTCCATTAATGTAAAGGACTCCGCCTTTCACTTCAACAGTGTCTCCAGGCATCCCAATCACTCGTTTAATATACTCTTTGTCTTCATCGGGTGCTTTCAATATAACAACGTCAAAACGATTAATACCTCCAAGTTTTGACATAATCATATGATCCCCATTATGAAGTGTAGGATACATCGATTGCCCACTAACCGTAAATGGTCTTCCTACAAAAACGTATAAAAGAAACATAATAGTTGCTGCAACAATTATTGACCAAATCCAACTCACAATTTCCTCGATGATTGGATGAAGTTTTTTCTTTTGTTTACTCTTATCTTTTCGAGACTGAAGACGTTCTTCAATAGATGATAGGCTTGAATTTTCTAGTTGATTCTCTTCGTTCATTCCTATCCTCCTTATTGTAATGCTTTCACCGCAGCTTTATATTGTGTATCGTTTTTCTTCAATTCTTCGCGAATTGCATTCATTAAAGCCGATCCCGTTTGTTCATTCACTTCACCAGTTTCTGAGATTCCTTTTGATTTTTGGAACTGTTTTACTGCTTCAGTTGTTTTAGAATCAAAATATCCATCTGCTTTTACATCATATCCTAAACCTTTTAAGATTGTTTCGATAGTTTTAACATTATCAGATACAGAACCTTCTTTTACAACTTCACGAGTATCCACAATTGTAATGTTATAGTATTCAGGCATTGATACCGCTTCGGTTGGTTCAATTCCTGTTTTGTGAATCCACGTTTCATTTGGAGTTAACCATTTAGCAGTTGTATATTTTAGCTCTGCGTTTTTTGAAACATCAACTACAGACTGTACGGTTCCTTTTCCGTATGTTTTAGAACCAATTAATTTTGCATTTGCAGATTCTTTAAGGGCTCCTGCTAAAATTTCAGATGCAGAAGCACTTCCTTCGTTCACAAGAAGCACATAAGGTTCTGTGATTTTAAAGGTACCATATTCTTTAGAAGCTTTATAGGCTGTAATTTTACCATTTCTATCTTCAATATTTAAAATAGTCTTGCCTTCTTCTACAAACATATTACTAATCGCTAATGCTTGGTCTAACAATCCACCAGGATTATAGCGCACATCAAAGATAAATTTCTTCACGCCTTTTTGACGTAAATCAGTCACAGCATTTTCAACTTCTTGAGCTGTATTTTTAGCAAACGAATTGATTTTTACATGACCAATCGTTGGATCTGTTTCATCTACAGTGCCCTTTACAGTCTCAATGGAAATTTTCGCTCTAGTGATTTTTACTTCTAATTCTTGACTTCCACGTTGAATGGTTAAAGTGACATCTGTTCCAACTTCTCCACGGACTTTGGATACTACATAAGAAGTACTTTTTCCTTCCATATCCTCACCATCTACTTTAAGAATTACATCGTTTTCTTGTAATCCTATTTTTTGAGAAGGTGTTCCTTCACGAGTATTACTGATAATCACTTTATTATTTTCAGATCTTAATTCCGCACCGATTCCTCCGAAAGAACCCGTTAGTGTTTCGTCTATCGCCGCTGTTTCTTCATTTACTAAATAGGTTGTATACGGATCTCCAGCTGCATCACTCATTCCTTTTAAGGCTCCATTAATAAGATTATCTTTGGAAATGTTCTTATCCACATAACCGTTCATCAAAGTTTTATAGACTAGTTCTATTTTACTTAAGTCTTCATTAGAGAGCACGCTACTATTAGAATTTCCATTAGTAGTTTGCGTAGATTGCGTAGTTTGCGCTTGGGTTTGTGGTGAAACTGTAAGAGTTGTGCCAAAGTAAGTTAAAGCAGCAGTGATTAGTACAGCCAGTATTAAAATCCAAACGGAAACTTTTTTTGACTCTAAGCCTGTTTGAACAGCTCCTTGAGGTTTTGGATTATTTCCCATTCGGGTTCCTTCTTTCTATTCAAATTTTATGCACGAACTGTTTCTAACGCGATTTCCATCATGTCGTTAAATGTTTGTTCCCGTTCTTGTGCAGTTGTTTCTTCACCTGTTAACAGATGATCACTAATGGTAAGAATTGCTAAAGCTTCTTTCTTATGTTGTGCTGCTAATGCATATAATCCAGCAGCCTCCATTTCAACACATAGCATTCCATAATCCATTAATTTTTTCTTATCTAATTCTGCATTATAGAAGCGATCTGATGATAGTACGTTTCCAACGTGTACACCTACACCACGATCTTTCGCAAGATGATATGCTTTATCCAATAAATTAAAGCTTGCAATTGGAGCAAACGTTACTTGATTATGGAAAATGTTGTTGAAGATTGATGAATCTGTAGTAGCACCTTGCGCTAAAACAATATCACGAACTTTAACATTTTCTTGCATGCCACCAGCAGAACCAATACGGATGATGCGTTCTGCACCAAATTCAGTATATAATTCATTCGCATAAATCATAATTGAAGGAATTCCCATTCCACTTCCTTGAACAGAAACACGTTGTCCTTTATAAAGTCCTGTATATCCAAACATATTTCGGACCGCATTATATTGTTCTACTTCAGTCAAGTAATGCTCAGCAATAAATTTCGCACGTAATGGATCTCCTGGCATTAAAACTGATTCGGCAACTTGCCCTTTTGTTGCATTAATATGAACACTCATTGTTAAATCTCCTTTTCTGGGAACACCCAATACTTATATATCCACTATTTTACTATAAAATGGAATTAATGAAAACTTAAAAAGGCACCTTTAAGCCTTTCTTAACAACGAATATGTTTCAGGTTCACAAAAAAATCCTAAAAAGTCAGTTGGACAAATAACGATTTGCCTTCTATAATAAGATGTATTGAAAGGAGCGTGTTTCTATGAAAGAATCAACTCTCAAAAAAGAACGAAAAGTCCAATCGATAAAATCAGAGATTGTCGGTGAAGTCCTTAATGCGGTCACTCACGGCATTGGAGTCGCATTAGCCATTACTGCTCTTGTACTTCTTTTAATGAAGGCTGTGGCAGTCAATAATACCACGCAAATCATCGCATTTAGCGTGTATGGAGCTTCACTCATCTTATTATTTTTAGCGTCAACGCTCTATCATAGCTTTAAATTTACAAAAGCCGCGAAAGTATTTCAGCGGATTGATCACTCTTCGATATATCTATTAATTGCTGGAACCTATACTCCATTTTGTTTAATCGGAATTGGAGGCCAGGAAGGATTAACCTTCTGCATAGCTATTTGGATTTTTGCTATTGGTGGTGTCATCATCGAAGCATTCTTTTTAGAGAAATTCTCTAAGATTTCAGTTTTTCTTTACCTAGCAATGGGATGGGTTTCCATTTTTACTATAAAACCTTTATATGAAAGTATGGGCTGGGGAGGGATTCTCTATCTCATCTTGGGTGGATTAAGTTATTCGCTTGGTACAATCTTCTACAAACGTAAATATCATAATTTCTATCATGTGATTTGGCATATATTCGTTCTAGCAGGAGCCATTTTCATGTTTCTGGCTATTTTCAAATATTTATAAAGCAAAAAACATCTCTTAGAAAATTCTAAGAGATGTTTTCTTTTCTTTCAATTAGCATTGAATGTCATTTTTACATGAACCAGTTTCAACATATGCTTTTAAGTTTTCAAAACTTGTTTCAACCATGTTTAATACTGCTTCATCAGTGTAACTACCCATATGAGGTGTTAATAATACACGTGGGTATAATTCAACTAATTTACGGATAGCAGGATTTTTGATTTCTTGGCCACGTAAGTCTTTGAAGAATACTTCGCTTTCCCCTTCTAAAACGTCTAAACCAACACCACGTAAGTGCCCTGATTCTAATGCTTCGATGATCGCATCGATATCTTGTAATTCACCACGAGCAGTGTTTACTAAGATAGCACCTGGTTTCATTTTGCTGATGAATTCTTTAGTGATTACTTTTCCGTTTGCTGGAATGTATGGAGCGTGAATTGAAATCACGTCTGATTTTGCTAATAACTCATCTAAAGGTACTTGAGTACAGATATGATCAACGCCTTCTTTAGGGAAAGCATCATAAGCTAATACGTTAGCGCCTAAACCTTTAAATAATGTTGCAGTCGTTAAACCGATACGTCCGATACCAACAACCCCAACAGTACAGTTACGGATTTCTTTAGCAAACATTTGAGTGTCTACTGTGAAATCTTGTTGGCTAGTTTTTGCTGCAGTGTAAGCAACGTTACGTAATAATGTCATTGCTAAAGTAACTGCTAATTCACTAATTGCGTTTGGAGAATAGAAAGGAACGTAACCTAATTTCATTCCTAATGATTTTGCGTATTCAGCATCGATGTGGTTTACACCAACAGTACGAGTTAATACGTACTCTACTCCTAATTCTTTGTAAATATCTAAAGTTTCTTTGTTTGCCCAGCAGTTACCACGTAAAATAACAGCTTTGAAACCTTCTGCTTTGCGAGCAGTTTCTTCAGAATTTAAGTATTCTGGAATACATGTTAATTCGTATCCGAATTTCTTGTTTACTTGTTCGAAAATTGGTAATTCAACTTCACGAACCCCATATGCTAAAACTTTCATTTTATCTCCTCCATTTTGTAAAAATTGAAAAGTAGACCGAAAATCGATCTACTTTTTTGTTTATCCTACTCCAGGGAAAATAACAGATCCAGCAACAATCCAGAAGACGATTGCGAATACTGCTAATACAGTTCCTAGTAATGAAGCATTACTTGCAAGTGCTGCTTCTTTATCGTATTTGATAGCATAAGCCACGGCAACGGTTGCTGGTGGTGTAGCTAACATAATAAGAATCCCTTTTGAAGCTTCAGGAGCCATTGGTAAGAATGGGCTAACTGCGAAGATAATTCCAACGAATACTGCAGGAACTAAGATTAATTTAACAATGCTGTAGTACCAAACCATCTTATCTTTAACGGCTTCACCTAAAGAAATGTTTCCTAAAGTGATACCGATTGCTAACCAAGCAAGTGGTGAGCTTAAGTCAGCTAAGTAAGTAATAGCTTTGAATAACCATGGAGCTGTCTTATCGATACGTAAGAAAGCATACATCATTTCTTTAGTTTCTTCACCAACTTTAACTTGAACAGCTACTTGTGGTAATGAAGATTGGAAGATCCAGATTAATAATCCGGCAAATGTTGCGATAACGATGATGTTACCGAAAATCATTTTGAAGTTTTTCTTCTCGAATTTTAATCCGCTCATACGAATTAATCCGTAAGAATATAAGAACACACGGTAAGCTAAGTTGAAGATGTTAGCATATAAAATACCAGCTGCTCCTAATAAACCGTTAATAATTGGAATCCCAAAGAAAGTTGTTGAACCGAATGTTGTTAATACTGATAAAGTAGTTTTACGGTCACCTTTCTCCTTAATAAAGAATAATTCTCCTAAAAGAATTAAAATGACATAAGCGATAAAGCCGAAGATAAATACGTTTAATCCAGTTGTGAATGTTTTGTCATTAATGTCAACCATGAAAGCTTTGAACGCTAACGCAGGAAGCGCAACTGAAAGTAAAACGTTTGATAAAACTTTACCACTGTTTGCATCAACAATGTTTTTCTTGCGGATGAAATAACCCACTAAGATAATTGAAATTGTTGAGAAGATAGCAGACACGAATGCTGGTGCTGTTAAAATCTTAACGATATTTTCCATTGGATAGATATCCCCTTTTCTTTTATTATATTTTTTGTGCATTAGAAATGCCATAAAGTATAATACCACATTCTTTAAGAAATGTTTAACAAAACCCCTTGTTTTCATCAAATTTCATTCTGATTTTCATCAATCAAAAATGATTGGAAAACGTTATTTCCAAGAAACTTTCCTCGGTGAGTAAGAACGTACCCATCATTTGTTGTGGTAATCAACTCTTCATCCAATAATTCCTGAATAACTTCACCATAAATTTCATCCATTGAATTTCCAAATCTTTCCATGAATTCTTTCTTTGATACACCAGAAAATTTTCTTAACCCTAAGAACATGAACTCTTCAATCAACTGTTTTGTAGACAGTTTTGTTTCTGAGAAGACGGGAAGTTTCTTCTCTCTCAATGGTGCAAGATAATGTTGAATGGGACCATTATTTTGATAACGAACTCCATTCACGTATCCATGTGCTCCAGCACCGAAAGCAAGGTATTCATCCGCATTCCAATAATGCAAATTATGTCTAGATTCATATCCAGGGAGTGCATAATTGCTAATTTCATAATGATGACGACCAAAGTTCTCCATTGTCTGCATGGCTAGCTCAAACATATCTGCTTCTTCATCCTGCGTCGGTAAGGGTAATTTCCCTTGTCTCATCAGATTATAAAAGACCGTCTTCTGCTCTAAAATGAGAGAATAAATCGAATAATGAGGTAAGTTCAGCGACATTGCCATTTCTAAACTTTGTTGAAAGTCTTCAATGGTTTGTTTTGGCAGTCTAAAGATCAGGTCGATACTCATATTTTCAAATCCGACTTTTCGTGCATTTTCAATCGTCCGGATTGCTGTTTCCTTTGTATGTTTGCGACCAATCGCTTTCAGTAAATCATTATTAAAGGTTTGAACGCCCATACTGAGGCGATTCACTCCTCCTTGTTTCATTACGGTGAGCAGTTCATGAGTACCATCATCAGGGTTCAATTCCATTGAAAACTCTGCCCCTTTTTGAAGCGGAAAATGTTGATGGATTCCATCTAATAATCGCTCCATTTGTTGTGGATTTAAAGAAGACGGTGTTCCTCCACCCACGTATAGTGTTTCAAGAGGTTCAATTTTATATTTTTTCCCAGTCAGTTCCATTTCTCTAATCAATAATTCGATATATTCATCAACCGGCTGTCCTTCAATAAATACTTTGTTAAAATCGCAATAATAACAAATATGCGAACAAAAAGGGATATGAATATATGCTGCTTTTGGTGACATTATTCATCTCCCTCCTTTCTAAAAAATGGCTCCCTCTTGAACCTTAATATCTTCATCGTTTAAATAATCACGGATTGTCTCAATCGCTATCTGTAATGCTTTCGTGCTCTCTTCAAGAGGTAGAGACGGTTTATCCGTTGTTTGTTCTGGTATAAACGGAATATGCATAAAACCTGCTTTAAACGGTTTATCAGCCTTTGTTGCAGCAAATAACGACTGGTACATAATGTGGTTACACACAAATGTCCCAGCGGAATTTGATACTTCAACTGGAATTCCCGCTTCACGAATCGCCTTTACAATTCGTTTGATCGGCAAAGTTGAAAAATAAGCAGCTGCCCCTTCAGTTTGAATGGTTTCATCAATTGGTTGTTGGCTGATATTGTCTGGAATTCTCGCATCATCGACATTAATCGCAATACGTTCCATTGTAATTCCAGGTCTTCCCCCTGCTTGGCCAACGCTTAATACTGCATCTGGTTTCACCTCATTAATGACTTCATTCAAACGCTTTGCTGATTCCTTAAACACAGTCGGTAATTCTAAACGAATCAGTTCTACGCCTTCAACTTCGGGAAGAGCCTTCACGCATTCAATTGATGGATTAATCTTTTCCCCTCCAAAAGGGTCAAATCCTGTCACAATAATTTTCATAACATCCCTCTATTTCGGTTTATTATTTCTTAACGCTTCTACCTTTAATGGATCAGGCGTAATATAAGTATTTTGTTGGCCTTCGTAGACTACAAAACCTGGTTTAGCTCCATTTGGTTTACGAATTTTCGATACTTGAACATAATCCACTGGAACCGTTCCTGAAAGACGATATTTCGAGTAGTATGCAGCAAGCATCGCGCCTTCACCAATCGTTTCTTCCGCTGGATTACTAGATTCAATAATCACGTGAGATCCTGGAATATTTTGCGCATGAAGCCATAAGTATTCCTTTTTCGCTTGGCGTAGCGTTAATTGATCGTTTTGTAAATTATTACGTCCAACTAGAATTCGCGTGCCATCAGTTGCGTAGAACACATGTGGTTTTGCGCTTCCTTGTTTCTTAATGCCTTTTTTCAAGGCAGAACGTTTTAAGTAGCCACAATCAACAAGCTCTTCTCGAATCGCTTCTAAGTTAAAGACATCCGCTTCTTCAATTTGATAGATGACACTTGCTAAGTAATCCATCTCATTTTTCGTTGCTTCTTGCTGCTCATGAATATGCGTGACTGCATTTCTTAGTTTTTGGTATTTTTTAAAATACGCCTGTGCATTTTGAGAAGCCGTTAATAATGGATTTAATGGAATTGTTACTTCTTCGTAGTCTTGATAGAAGTTTTGAACCGTAACACTACTTGCACCTTTTTCAATTTGGTGTTGGTATGTGTTAATCAAATCTCCATATATACGATAATAATCCGCATCTTCAGTTCGTGCCAAGTCTTCATCGAGTTTTACCATCTTCTCACGGTTTTTACGAAGTTCTGATTTTAACATTTGCAACAGGTGGCCTGCTAATTGCTGAATCTTTTCTTCTTGAATCTTCTGTATATAGTAGGCACTTAATAATTCAGAAAGGCTGTCGAAGCTTTGAGACTCACCAACCTTACTCATATAAGGAAATGGTAAGAAGTACGTCTTTCCATCCTCTACCTTTGTAAGAGTTGGTTGAATTGCTGTGTTCCCTTCTTCGAGATAGTGATGTAAGGCTTCTGCTAAACTTTGTCCTTCTCTTTCACTGCGTTCCACAATTTCATGAGCAGATTGCTTACTAATCCCTTGAAAGACATTCATTAATGTTCTTTCACCTGGTTCACCACTATAAGGATGGAGTAAACTATCTAATTCAAAGAGCGAGTATTCAAAAGGATTCTTCTTCTGCGTTTGAGGGGGCATTACATAGCTTGCACCTGGTTGTAAGGTACGATAACTGTTTTGCCCAAGAGAGACACGTTTCACACAATCGATGATCGAGTTATCCTCTTGATTCACTAAGAATAAATTACTATGACGTCCCATCATCTCAATGGTGAAACGATAGCTAGCCTTATCCCCCAGTTCATCACGTGTAGAAACATCCAAATGTAAAATACGGTCATTTTCTACTTGAGTGAACGATTGAATAATAGACCCTTCTAAATACTTACGCAGAATCATACAAAAGTTAGGAGCAACTTCTGGATTCTCTGGTTTCTCAGAAATAAATTGTACACGAGCCATCATTGGGTGTGCCGAACAGACAAGCAAATAATTCTTACGGTTGGCACGAATGGTGAATTGTACATCGTATGGTAATGGCTGATGAATCTTTGTAATACGTCCTCCCACTAATTGAGGCGCCACTTCGTCCATCATCCATTTGGTGAAAATACCATCAAATGTCATGAACTCACTCCTTTCCTTTTCTATTTAAAAATTATAACGCTGCTAATCGAGCGATTTCGATAATCACTTTTGTTGCTTTTTCCATTGATTCAACAGCAACATATTCATAGCGGCCATGCATGTTTTCGCCACCTGCAAAAATATTTGGCGTTGGTAATCCCATGAATGAAATCTTAGAACCATCTGTACCACCACGGATTGGTTTAATGATTGGAACGATATCTAAGTTCTCAAGTGCTTGTTTTGCTACGTCCACACAACGGAAATCTTTTTCGATGATTTCAGCCATGTTGTAATACTCGTCGTGTAAATCAACCGTAATACGATCTGTATCTAATTCTTTATTCATTCGAGAAGCAATACGTAACATCATGTCTTTTTTCGCATTGAATAATTCGCGACTGTGGTCACGTAAAATGTAGACTAATTTAGCTTCCTCCACAACACCTTCAGCTGTTACTAAGTGGTAGAACCCTTCACGCCCTGTAGTATGTTCAGGAACTTCGAACTCTGGAAGAGCATTTTGGAATTTACGAGCTAATTCTAATGCGCTCACCATAGTATCTTTAGCTGTACCAGGGTGAACGTTCTTTCCTTGAATACGAACTGTAGCACGGCAAGCGTTGAAGCTTTCATATTCTAATTCGCCAACTGGTCCACCATCCATTGTATAAGCAAAATCGCACGCGAATTGTTCTACATCGAATAAATCAGCTCCACGTCCGATTTCTTCATCTGGACCAAACGCTACACGAATTTTTCCGTGTTTAATTTCTGGATGTTGTAATAAATAAGCCCCAGCTGTAACAATTTCTGTCACACCAGACTTATCGTCAGCACCTAGTAAAGTTTTACCATTTGTTGTAATTAATGTTTGACCAACATAGTTCTTTAAGTTCGGGAAGTCTTTAGGGTCTAATACGAATTTTCCTTCTTCGTCTAGGACAATTGCTTCACCGTTATAGTTTTCGTGGATTTGAGGTTGAATATTTCTAGCTTCAAAATCAGCTGTATCTACGTGAGCAATAAACCCAATAGTTGGCACTTCGTGGTCTACGTTAGATGGAATTGTTGCTGTTAGGAAACTGTTTTTAGGATTTAAATACACTTCTTGGAATCCTAATTCATTTAATTCTTGTTCTAAGTCCTTTAAAAACGCTGTTTGAGATGGCGTTGTTGGGACTGTTTGACTTGTTTCGTCAGATCTTGTTTCTTTCTTTGCGTAACGGATAAAACGTTCTGTTAATTCTTTATGCATTTTCTTCACCTGCTTTATAAAATTCAAATGGATCTGTAAAAGTTTCACTTTCAATCACTGTTACATCCCAATTATTTTCTTCTTTCCATTCACGAGCCCATTTGGCTAATTGTTTTCGACATACAACTTCGATATGATGCCCAGCATCCACTAGGAATAATGAAGTCTCTTGAATATCATGCGCTGTATGGTAAAAAATATCACCTGTTACAAAGGCATCTGCGCCGTTTTTTAGTGCATCCAAGTAATAGTTTCCGCCAGAACCGCCCATCACAGCGACTCTAGAGATGAGTCCATCTGGATTTACACGAGAAGGAACGTAGCGGAGCCCCTTGAGTTTGAAACGCTCAGTAACAAAAGCGATAAATTCATCCCCTGTCATTGCTTTTGGAAGATTTCCAACACGACCAAATCCTAGCGTCTTGCCTGCATTCTTCAATGAGAAGACGTCGATTGCTGGTTCTTCATAAGGATGTGAAGCTCTTAAGCTTTTTAAAACATCACTTAATACTTTTTCAGAACAAACAACCTCTAGTTTCACTTCTTCTACAAATTCTGGTTTATTTAACGAACCAATTGCAGGATTTGCGCCTTTAACGGGTGTAAATTGTCCAACTCCTGAAGTTTGAAACGCGCAGTCTTTATAGTTGTCCCCAATTGCTCCAGCACCTGCTTCAAACATGGCTTCTAAAACTTTCTCTGCATTATTTTTATGAACATAAGTAATGACTTTGACAGATGGAATGGTAGTCGTTGGAGACATCACCGTCATATCCGTTAATAGCAATTCATCTGCCAACCAATCATTCACTCCACCTTCGACTACATCAAGGTTAGTATGTGCCGCATAAACCGCAATATCATGTTTCAAAATTTGTTGGAACATTTTATTTTGCGGAACCGTTAAATCAAATAACACAACTGGTCTAAAGATTGGTGGATGATGTGCGATAATTAAATCAACCTTTTTAGCAATCGCTTCTTCAATAACACTTGGACGAATATCCAGCGTAGTCATAATCACTTTAACTTCTTGATTCCAATCTCCAAAATGAAGTCCAATGGGGTCTTTTGGAACGGATAAACTCTTTGGCACGCGTTTTTCAAAACGACTTACCACATCTCTAACTGTTGGCACGATCAATCACTCCTTTCAATTCATTAAACGCTTTTTCAAACTGCTCAATTTTTTCATGTTGAGGCGTCTTACTCTTTTGTAATTGTTCCAAAATTTCTTTATTTTTACGGTTCATACGTGTCCATTTTGCTACAGACAATTCTGATGGTTCTTTTAGTAAAATCGGACCGTATTTGATTTCTAATTCTGTATACTCTATTCGTTCTTCGACTGGTTCCGCAACGATAATTTCATATAACCGATGATTATCTTCAACGACCGTCTCATGAGTAATACGGTACGAATGATTCATTAACCATTCACGTACAAAATGTTCTGCAACGTTTGGTTGAAGAATGAGACGTTCTTTGCCGTTTAAATGACCGCCACTGAATCCAGCCTCTAAAATGCGAGAAATGAGTTCGCCGCCCATCCCACAAATCGTGATAGCCGTAATTTCATCTTCTTTTGAAAGAATCTGCAATCCGTCGCCAAAGCGTACTTCAATGCGCTCTTCCATCCGGTAATCACGAACTGTTTGCTTTGCTGATAAGAACGGTCCTTCGACCACTTCTCCTGCAACGGCTGAAGTAATCTGGTTATTCTGGATTAAATACACTGGTAAATACGCATGGTCACTACCAACATCGCATACCTTTGAACCGTTTGGAACAAAACTAGCAACTCGAGTTAATCGTTCTCCTAATTCAATCATTTTATACCTCTACATTCTTTTTCTTACGAAATAAATATGACTTTTACACCAATGCTCTTTAGATAAGCTACTGTTTCAGGGTCAGCGGTATGATCTGTAATTAAATGAGTAATCATATTACAATCAGCCGTATGGAAGTTTGAATCACGACCCACTTTAAATCCTTCCGTAACGATAATGCGGTGCCCTGTTGTCCGTTCTAAAATCACACGGTTTACGGCAGTCTCTGGAAGTGCATAGGTTGAAATTCCGTTTTTACTAATCCCTCCAACCCCTAAAAAACAAATATCTGCACGGGCTTTAGAGAATGAGTTAATTGCAAAATCCCCTACAAGAGATTTCTTTTGTTCGAAAATTTCACCACCACTAATCACAATAGATGCTTTCGTAGATGGCTTTTTGAAGATGGAACGACCATTATTCGTTAAAATCGTAACGTTGGCATCCGCTAGAAAATTTAATAACAAAAAGGCAGTAGAGCCTGAGTTAATAAAGACCATATTATGATCTCGTACTAATCCCGCGGCTCTTCTTGCAATGTTTTTCTTCATGGAATTATATTGAATTTGTTCCACGTTTTCCTGTTTAATTTTTCCAGCAAGGAAACGTGCGCCTCCGTAGAAGCGCTCGACAACTCCTTGATCTTCAAATTGTTGTAAATCTCTTCGAATGGTGATTTCAGAAACTTCTAACTCTTTCGATAAGTCTTCAACAGACATCTCGTGGTTTTCTTGTAAAAGCTGAAGGATACGTTGTTGTCTTTTAAACACAACTCCTTTACTACTCTTCAAAGTTTCTTCCTCCTTTTAGAAATCCATTCCCGTCTTATTTAATTTTTAATGAAAGCTCATCTAGTTGTTTTGCTGACACTTCACTTGGAGCTTGTGTCATTGGGTCTACTGCTGAACTGTTCTTAGGAAACGCAATAACTTCTCGGATGTTGTCCTCACCAGCAAGTAGCATTACTAAACGGTCTAACCCAAGTGCGATTCCTCCATGTGGTGGGAATCCGTAATCTAATGCATCTAATAGGAATCCAAATTGGCTTTCAGCAGATTCTTTTGTGAATCCAAGAACTTTAAACATCGCTTCTTGCATGTCACGACGGTAAATACGTAATGAACCTCCACCTAATTCATATCCGTTTAATACGATATCATAGGCTTGTGCTTTTGCTGCAGCTGGATCATCGATTAATGCTTGGAAGTCTTCGTTCACTGGACGAGTAAATGGGTGGTGCATTGCAACATAACGGTCTTCTTCAGCATCATGCTCTAATAATGGCCAATCAACAACCCATAAGAAGTTGAATTTGTTCGTATCGATTAAGTTATGTTTCTTACCAAAGTGTAAACGTAATTCAGATAATGATTGTGCAACCACTGATGGTTTGTCAGCACAGAAGAACACGATATCTCCAACTTCAGCGTTGATGCGTTCACGGAAAGCTGCTTCTTGGTTTACGATAAATTTCGCGATTGGTCCTTTTAGGCCGTCTTCTTCAACTTTAATCCACGCTAAACCTTTAGCTCCGAATTTAGCTACAAAGTCCGCTAAGCTATCGGCATCTTTACGAGAGTACTCATCCGCAAGACCTTTTAAGTTAAGTACTTTAACTTCTCCGCCATTTTCGATACATGAACTGAACACTTTAAGGTCAGATTCTTTCATGATATCGCTCACGTCGATTAATTCTAAGTCGAAACGAGTATCTGGTTTATCGTTTCCGTAACGAGCCATTGCTTCTGCAAATGAAATACGAGGGAATGGAGTTTGAACCTCCACATCCAATGTATCTTTCATCACTTTCTTCAATAAACCTTCCATCATTTCTTGAATTTCTTCAGCCGATAGGAAGCTTGTTTCGATATCAACTTGTGTAAATTCTGGTTGGCGGTCTCCACGTAAGTCTTCGTCACGGAAGCAACGAACGATTTGGTAGTAACGGTCTAATCCAGCACCCATTAACAATTGTTTAAATGTTTGCGGTGATTGAGGTAAAGCATAGAAGCTTCCTTCGTGAACACGTGAAGGTACTAAATAGTCACGCGCTCCTTCTGGTGTTGATTTTGCTAAAATTGGAGTTTCAACATCGATATAACCTTCGCCATCTAAATACTCACGAATTGAACGTGTAGCTTTATGACGTAAGCGTAAGTTTTCTAATACAGGACGACGACGGATATCTAAATAACGATATTTCAAGCGTAATTCTTCTGATGGTTTTTGTTCATCATCGATATAAATTGGAGAAGTTTTTGCTTTAGAGAATACTTCAACTTCGTCTACTAATAATTCATATTTACCTGTTTTAAGATTTGGGTTTTCTAGGCCTTCACCACGATAAGCCACTTCCCCAGTTACTTGAATGACGTATTCAGAACGTAATTTTTCAGCGATTTCAAACGCTTCTTGGTTACGTGCTGGGTTGAAGACTACTTGCATAATGCCTTCGCGGTCGCGTAAATCGATGAAAATAACTCCGCCGTGGTCACGACGTTTTGCAACCCAACCATCTAATGTCACTGTTTGTCCCACTAATTTTTCACTAATTAATCCACAATATTCTGTTCTTCTTTTCATATCCATCCCTCTTTCTATTTACCAAAGTACTCATCAATGGCTGTTGTATCCATTGTGATTTGACGATAAATGCTATCAAAATCATCATAGAGTTCTTGTAAATTAATTTTTACTTCTTTACCAGTCTTCATTACTTTCACTGGTACTTGTTTTGTTTCTAATTCTTCTTCACCTAGTGTGATGACCACTTTAGCTCCATATTTTTGAGCATTCTTGAACTGTGGTTTTGCTTTACGCCCAAAGAAATCACGATCTACTGAGTAACCTTGTTGACGGAGTGAAATAGAAAGTTTTAGTACTTCCTCCTCTGTTGCTTCACCAAGACCAACAATATATACATCTAGTTCTTGTAACTCTGGAACTTCTACCTGTTCGTCTTTCATTAATAACACTAAGCGTTCCATTCCAAGACCAAATCCAAAACCAGGAGTCTCAGGTCCATCGAGTTCTTGTACAAGACCATCATAACGTCCACCACCACAAATTGTGGTTTTAGCACCAAATGATTTTGAATCCGTCATAATTTCAAAAATCGTATCTTGATAGTAATCGAGTCCACGTACCATTGTTTCATCGATTTCAAATGGAATCTCTAATGCGTTTAAGTATTGTTGTACTTTTTCAAAGTGAGTGCGTGCTTCATCTGATAAGAATTCTAAAATGCGTGGTGCATTTTTCACGATTTCAATATCACGTTTGTCTTTACTATCTAACACACGCAACGGATTTTTGTGAAGACGATTTTTAGAATCTTCACTGAGTTCATCCGCAAATGGCTCTAAGTAACTAATTAAGGCTTCACGGTATTTAATACGGTCAGCAGTTTTTCCAAGAGAATTAATCACTAAGCGCATATTGGACAATCCTAATTCTTTTAATAAATCCCATGCCATTGCAATGGTTTCAACATCAGTGGCAGGATTTGTAGATCCAAACACTTCAACTCCTAATTGGTGGAATTGACGAAGACGTCCTGATTGTGGACGTTCGTAACGAAACATCGGAGCCATATAGTACACTTTATAAGGTTTTTTATGTTCTGGTCCGTATAATTTATTTTCTACATAGGCACGAACAATCGCTGCAGTTCCTTCTGGACGAAGTGTAATGTGACGATCTCCTTTATCGTAGAAATCATACATCTCTTTTGAAACGATATCGCTTGTATCCCCAACACCACGGCTAAATAAATCGTAGCTTTCAAACATTGGTGTACGCATTTCTTCAAATTGATAATCGCCTAAAATGATGCGTGCTGTTTCTTCGATATAATGCCAAATTTTGAGTTCTTCAGGTAATAAATCGGCTGTCCCTTTTGGTTTTTGAATCATATGAATCATCCTTTCTTTCAGTAAAAATAAAAAAATCCCAACTTCAATAGAAGTCAGGACGAAAATTTCGTGGTACCACCTTAGTTCGGAAAGAGCTCTTTCCCTCTTAATGATAACGGAATCACCGGAATAACTTTGCATTATTCTCCTCAAGAGTGTCTTTCCTTGTACGGTTAGAAGCTTTCAGCCACGGCTTCTATCTCTTTAGTGTACGTCTTTATCTCTGTCTAAGGATTTTTATTGTTGCTATAAAGAATACTAGAGGAATGCGTATTTGTCAAGAAAATCTAATTATTTTTTAATCTCATAATCTACTAAAAACGAAAAAGCAAAATGTAACATATATGTGATATGCTCCCTCTAAAGTAGACACTAAAAAAGTAAACTACTTTAGAGGGGGTATTTTTTAGATTGGCTAAGAAACATACTGCAAAAGAATTAGAACGATTCATAGAATTGTATTTAGATGGTGTGCCTTTTCGTGAGTTGCGTAGTGAATATGGTTTAAGGATTTCACCTGGAACATTTAATATGTATTTTTCGAAATATAAAGCATATGGACTTTCTGCTTTAGAAGATAGAGATGGGTTTAACACTTATACAAATGAATTTAAAGAAATGGTGGTTAAAGAGTTTTTAGAATCGAAAACCTATTTAACGGCAATCACAAGAAAATATAATATTCCTTCTGTTACAACTGTACGAAATTGGATTATTAAGTATACTAATGGTGAGGCCACGAAGGCCTACTATCCTAAGCCAGAGGTATACACTATGAAATATAGAAAAACATCGCACGAAGAAAGAATCCTTATCGTCAAAGACTGTATTCAAAATCAATTAAACTATAAACAAACTGCACAGAAATATAACATCTCGTACAACTTGGTGTATCAATGGGTAAAAAAATATCAAAAATATGGCCCTGATGGATTAATAGACAGTCGAGGAAAACGAAAACCAGATAATATACAGACAGAAACTGAGCGTATTCGTGCAGAAATGGCTATATTAAAGGCACGAAACGAATATTTAGAAACAGAAAATGCCGCACTAAAAAAATTACAAGAAGTGGAAAGCGAGCTGATGTTTGCCAGACGA
>NZ_JVBO01000008.1:0-135801 GCF_001073445.1 Granulicatella sp. 572.rep1_STHE
TGGTTCTATAATTTTTAGGGTTGATGGAAATTTTCCACAACCCTATTTTAGTGTATACAAAAAGGCCAACATCCATTATATTAAAAGCGCCTAAACCTAATACAAAAGGATGATGACCATATGAACAATATACTAGAAGCTACGCTACAAATCAAAGATAAAAATATTATTTGGGATAATAAAGTTCAAGAGAAGATATTTAAAAAGAGAAAATCTTTATTTTATTCAGCTACATATACGCATAAACCAGAATTTTGTACCGTCTGTGGATGTGTTAGCCAAAATCATAATATTGTTAAAAATGGGACGAAAACTTCTCGTATCACTCTCTGTTCTGTTTCAGGCCTTCCGGCCTACTTAAATCTACGCAAGCAGAGATTTCTCTGTAGAGAATGCGGCTCTTCATTTACCGCAGACACTAGTCGAATTGTAGAAAAACACTGTCATATCTCGAAACGATTAAAAAACGAAATCAAATCAAAAATAAGTGAAACAGTATCTGAAACATATATCGCAAAAGAAACAAATGTTTCAGTTCATACTGTCAGACGTATCATAGATGATACAGCACGATTCTTAACGATTAAACCATTACATGATTTACCTGCGCATTTATGCTTTGATGAATTTAAATCCGTTAAATCTTCCGATAGTAATATGAGTTTCATTATTTGTGATAGCACTACACACAAGCTGGTCGATGTTGTACGAGATAGAAAATCTTACAATTTGAAAAGATATTTTCATCGTTTTGAGCCCAAGACTAGATTAATGGTAAAAACTATCTCAATCGACATGTACCTACCGTACATTCAATTAATAAAAGAAATGTTTCCTAACGCAAAAATTATCATTGATCCTTTTCATATCGTACAAGCCTTAAATAGAGAATTAAATCGTACTCGGGTACGTGTCATGAATAAGCATCGTTATAAAGACCCTAAATTATATCGAAAGTTAAAACACTATTGGAAGTTCATTTTAAAGAATCCTAACGAACTTCAGAACTATAAATATAATCGTTATAAGCTTTTTGAAAGTTTTATAACAAGTAAAGGAATCGTGGATTATATTTTGGAAAACAATCCATCTCTTAAAAATGATTATGAGGTTGTACATTCACTTCGTGAATGTATTCAAGCTAGAGATTATATAGAATTCAAGGAAATGATTGAAGCAGCTACACAATTAGACCTATCTTCTGGTTTAAAAAGAGTATTAAAAACTCTAATTACTTACCTGCCATATATTCAAAATACTTGTGAGCATCCAACTAGAACAAACGGACCTATTGAAGGAATAAACAATAAAATAAAAGTGCTCAAAAGAAATGCCTATGGCTTTAGAAACTATTATCACTTTAGGAACAGGATTATTTTAATAACAAAAATGTTTGGCCCAAAACAAAAAGGAATTAAGCAACAATTAGTTGCTTAATCCCTTCCTAATATTCTTCATCAACACTATTTGACAAAGAGCCATATTTATTTTAAACAGTTTTACCTTTATCTACCACTACTTGTACTTCTTCAGTTCCTGTAAGAACAGTATGCTGTTTAACAACTACACCTTTATCGGCAATTACATAATCCAGATGAGAACCTGTTTTTATAACCGCATCCGATAAAATGATACTATTTCGTACAACCGCGCCTTCTTCTACGACTACATCACGGAAGATTATACTATTTTCAACAGTTCCGTTAATTTTTGATCCATCACCAAGTATAGATCCTTTTACATCAGCGTTTTTACCATAAATAGTAGGCACTGTATCTTGTACACGTGTAATTATATCCGTTCCAGATAGAAATACATCCTTAAGATTATCAAAATCTAACATATCCATATTTAAATCATAATAATCTTTGATATTATTAACAACCTTCAAATAACCTTTAATTTGATATGCAAACACACGTAAAGTTTCTAAATTTTTTGCAATATAGTCTCTAAGAATATCTTCCCATCCTAGAGTTAATCCCTTCTTAACAATGCCATTGAAAAGTTCCTTGGTCAAAATGTAAATTTTTACTTGAGTAGCACAAATATTATCTGATCCATCAAAATGATAAAGAGACTCATATACTTTATGATTTTCATCAAAAATGATTTGTGATTCACCAACATTAGGCTTTCTATAAGTATAAGCAACCGTGATATCAGAACCCGTATCTAAGTGGTATTGGAACATTTCTTTAAAATCAATATTTCCAATAATATTGGTATCCGCTAAAATAACAAATTCTTCATCTAAACTTTGTGTATAAACCATCGTGTTAGCTAAAGCCTCAATTTTATTTTGAGGAATTCGCGTCGATAAATAATTAGACATAGGAGTAATAAATTTTAGTCCACGATTTTTTCGGTTCAAATCCCAATCCTTACCATGAGACATATGATCTAATAAAGATTTATAGTTATGGTTGGTAAGGACTGCAATATTATCAATGTTGGCATGCACAAGAGAAGAAATCATAAAGTCAACCATACGATAGCGAGAGATTACTGGCAATGCAGCTGCTGTACGATTTCGAACTAATCCTTGTAAATCATCATTTCTATAATTATCTGCAAATAGTACACAAAACGCTTTAATCATATTAGTTACCTCCAACTTTTGTATCTTCTGTAACAATCTCATCTTTACCAATTACGGTAATCATATCTTGACCAAGTTCCACTTCAGAATGCCCTACTGTTACTCCAGATTTTACAACAGTTCCTTCGGCAATAATTGAGTTAATAACTGTTGCTCCTTCTTCTATTACAGCATTTTGCATAATAATACTTCCTTGAACTTTAGCATTCTTTTCAATGGATACTCCAGAAGAAACAATAGATTCATGAACGGTTCCTAACACAATCGTCCCATCTGAAATCATTGAATCTGTTACTTGAGCACTATCTCCAATAAATTGAGGTAGTTTCCCTTCATGTCGATAGTAAATTTTCCAAGTTTTATCAGAGATATTAAATTCATCTCTACGTTTAATTAAGTCCATATTGGCTTCCCAAAGACTCTCAATCGTACCAACGTCCTTCCAATAACCAGCAAAAGGAAATGCAAAAATACGACGATTTTCCTCTAAGAGCATTGGAATAATATTTTTCCCAAAATCTTTTTCACTTTCAGGATTTTCCTCGTCACGAATTAAATACTCTTTGAGAACTTTCCAGTTAAAAATATAAATTCCCATTGAGGCTTTTGTTGAAATTGGATGTTCTGGTTTTTCAAGAAACTCAATGATTTGTAAGTCATCATTCGTATTCAAAATCCCAAAACGGCTCGCTTCTTCTAGTGGTACATTAATATGAGCTACTGTTAAGTCAGCTTCTTTTTCCTTATGGAAATCAAGCATCTTATTGTAATTCATTTTGTAAATATGATCCCCTGATAAAATTAAAACATATTCTGGATCATATTGTTCAATATATTTAATATTCTGATAAATGGCATTTGCAGTTCCTTTATACCATTCACCCGTTTTTCCAGCAGTATACGGAGGAAGAATCGTTAAACCTCCATCAACTCTGTCTAAATCCCATGGGTTACCATTCCCCATATAGGAATTCAGTTCTAGAGGCATAAACTGTGTAAGAACACCTACTGTGGAAATTCCTGAATTAGAACAGTTAGAAAGTGGAAAGTCAATAATTCGATATTTTCCACCAAATGGGACAGCTGGTTTGGCCATATCTTTCGTAAGAACTTGGAGACGTGTTCCTTGTCCACCAGCTAGTAGCATTGCAACAATTTCTTTTTTTCTTGCCATATGTTTATCCTCCGATTAATTATTATTAATAATATACAAAGTTGAAAACGGTGGTACATTTACCTCCAACGTATAATCAAACTCTTTATGTGGTTGAGTTTTTGTATGAAGAGTTCTATTGATAAGCCCACTTCCGTTATACTTTCTTGCATCAGAATTTAAAACAACCTTATAACTACCCCATTTAGAAACACCCAATTTATAATTTCTGATTAAGTTCCCTGAGAAATTAGAAATAACTAAAATTTCATCCCCAGATTCATTTATTCTAGAAAACGCGAAAACATTATTCCAAATATCTTGAACCTCATGCCACCTGAATCCTGACCATCCACCATCTAACTGCCATAATTCTGAATGTTTCTTATAAAAAGCATTCAAATCTTTCACATAACGATGAGTAGCATCGTGAATCGGATATTTTAGTAGGAACCAATCTAATTCTCTTTCTTCATTCCATTCAATAATTTGCGGAATTTCATTTCCCATAAAGTTTAATTTTTTTCCCGGATGTGCCATCATATATCCCATAAAGGCACGGTAATTTGCAAACTTATCTTCGTAAGATACCGGCGCTTTATCTACTAGAGATTTCTTTCCATGAACGACTTCATCATGAGAAATAGGTAAAATATAATTCTCAGTGAATGCGTACATCATAGAAAAAGTAAATTGATGATGAATTCCTCCTCTAAACAAAGGATCTGTTTCTAAGTAATCAAGGGAATCATTCATCCATCCCATATTCCATTTAAAGTGGAATCCTAAGCCTCCTTCTTCAACCGGTTTTGTTACCCCTTCATAAGAAGTAGACTCCTCAGCAATCATCATCACCCCTGGATAATGAGTTCTCACAAATTGATTCAGTTCTTTAATAAAATGAATCGCCTCAAGATTTTCAAAGCCACCGTATATATTTCTTGCTGACTCTTCTTCATTTCTACAGTAGTTATAAAATAACATCGAACTGACTGCATCGACTCTTAAGCCATCAATGTGAAACTTCTCAATCCAAAAAACAGCACTAGAAAATAGAAAAGATAGTACTTCTGACCTTCCATAATCAAATACCCTTGTTCCCCATCCTTTATGTTCTTGTTTTCGGGGGTCTCCATACTCGTAACAAGGCGTTCCATCAAATTCATATAATCCGAAAGCGTCTTTGGTAAAATGACCCGGAACCCAATCTAAAATAACTCCTATATTGGCTTTGTGGCATTCATCCACAAAATACATAAAGTCTTCAGGAGTCCCAAATCTAGATGTTGCAGCAAAAAAGCCTGTCACTTGATATCCCCATGATTTATCATATGGATATTCCGTAATTGGAAGTAATTCGATATGGGTATAGTTCATCTCTTTTACATAGGGAATCAATTCATCCACTAATTCTCGGTAAGAGTATGATTCTCCATTCTCTTTTCTCTTAAAAGATCCTAATTCTACCTCATATATATTTAAAGCATTTTGATATGGAATATTTCTTTGTTCTATCCACTTTGAATCAGACCATGTGAATTCAGGAAATTCATATACTTTTGATGCCGTATTGGGTCTTGTTTCCGCATGTCTTGCATACGGATCAGCTTTCCAAAGAAAATCTCCATTATAAGGAATGATGACATATTTATAAGCATCAAATTGCTTAATTCCTGGAATTGTTATTTCATAAATTCCATTATCATTTATTCGTTTCATAGCATATTTAGTAGGTTCCCAATTACAAAATTCACCAGTCACATAGACTTCTTTGGCATTAGGAGCCCATACTCGAAATGTACAACCTTCTTCAGTTAGAAAGTTACCCAAATAATCATAACTATGAAAGTTTCTGCCTTCATGAAATAAATATTCTGCCATTTGTTGCACTTGACAATCACTCCTTTTCAAATCGCTTTACTATACAGATAAGCGTTTTCAAGTTCTGGATAAAAAATTAGAAAATGTTACTAGTTGAACAATTTCTCTTTTATAAATTATATCATATTTTTTTAATTTTCCTATACTATTGTGTGAATTTTCATGTTATTTATTGTTGTATCTATAATATTTTTCAATTCTTCGTTTTGTTATCACTTTTAAGAAGTTTGTATTACAATGAAACTAGATTTATAAATAAAAAGGAGGTTACTAATGATTCAATATCACTCACTTATGAATAAGTATCCTGCTGGTGCAGTGACCAATGAACAATCTGTCTTTATACAAGTAAAAGTGACTAAAGACACTCCTCTTTCATCGTTACAATTAATTCTTAAAGAAGATTTTACTCAAAAAATACATGTGTTACATCCAAGTCTATCTAAGATTGAAGCTGATGGGACACTATATACTTTTGAAATTTCTAAATTAGATACCGGTCTTTACTTCTACTACTTTGAGGTTCGATCAGAAATCGGGATGTATTTTTTAAGCAATAACAAATTTCAGGCAGTTCCTACACTCTACTTTGATGAAGTGAATTGCTGGCAATTAACTGTATATGATAAAGAATTCCACACTCCAGATTGGTTTAAAGGTGGAATTATGTATCAAATTTTCCCTGATCGTTTTAAAAAAAGTAACAAATATAAAGCCCCAATTGCTCGTAATGAAGAGGTTCGAATTAAACACTCTGATTGGAATGATAATCCCGATTCAGGAATCACTCATGAAAATTATAAAGCTCAAGATTTCTTCTTAGGAAATCTAAAGGGAATTGAAGAGGAACTAGAACACTTTAAAAAACTAAATGTTAATTGTATTTATTTGAATCCAATTATGGAAAGTCCAGATAACCATCGGTATTCAACTGCTGACTATTTTAATGTCGATCCGTATTTAGGTACAAATGGTGACTTTAAGGAGTTATGTGAGCTTTTCAAAAAGCATGGTATCCATATTATTCTAGATGGTGTATTCAGCCATACTGGTGATGATAGTATTTACTTTAATAAACAAGGTCACTATGAAAGTAATGGTGCCTTTAATTCAATCAATTCTCCATATTATTCATGGTTTAATTTCATGCACTACCCTGATACCTATCATTCATGGTGGGGATTTTCCAACCTTCCTACCGTTAATAAGTTAAACAAATCTTATATGGATTTTATCAATAATCCAAGCGATGGGGTTCTCCCATTTTGGCAACATTTAGGAATTTCTGGTTGGCGACTAGACGTGGCGGATGAATTTCCTGACGAGTTTTTAGATGAACTTCGGACAACAGTAAAGAAAACCGATTCTGAAGCACTTATTATTGGAGAAGTATGGGAAGATGCGACAACTAAAGTAGCTTATGATCGTCGTAGAAAGTATTTCCTTGGAGAACAATTGGATAGTGTAATGAATTATCCTTGGAAAAATGCAATTATAGAGTTTATTAAAACAAAAGATGCTTCAGCATTAAAATATGCTCTTGAAGAAATCATTGACCATTATCCAAAACCTGCTTTAGAAGTATTAATGAACTTATTAGATAGCCATGATACTGAACGCATCTTAACATCTCTTGGTTTTAATAATACTGAGGATGTCCCTCTCCACGAACGACCTACTTTAGAGTTATCTGGAGATATGCTAGAAGATGCTATTAGGAAACTAAAAGTGGCAAGTTTTATCCAATTCACGATTCCTGGTGTTCCATCTATTTATTATGGAGACGAGATTGGAATGCAAGGATTTAGAGACCCATACAATCGTAAAACTTTTGATAAAGCAAAAATGAATCAAGAGATTTTTGAACATTATTTGTCTCTAACAAAATTTAGAAATGATTATAAAGAAGAGTTCAAAGGAGATTATAAAGTTATTTACTGTCAAGATGGTTGTTTAATTTATCAAAGAGAATCTCTTATTTGTGCCGTAAATATCAACAACCATTCTCACTTCGTAGAAGGATTACATGGTAAACAATTATTTTCTAGCACTCCTACACGTAACCATCCTAAAGGATTAATCATTCCATCTGTTGGGTTTGCAGTTTATAAAATCAAAAAATAAAAAGAAGATTATCACGGTTGTGATAATCTTTTTTTATTTAGCCTTCTACCTTTTTTATATGCCATATCTCTTTAGCATACTCTTCCACAGAACGATCTGCTGAAAATATTCCAGCGTTTGCAATGTTTGCTAGACTCATCTTCATCCATTTATTGGAATCATTATAGGCTTTTTCAATACGTTCTTGTGCTTCAACATAGCTATCAAAATCTGCAAGACACATATAATGATCTTGAGTTAATAAATAATCCACGATGAAGTTGAAATTCATTCCACCAACCGTCATTGTACGGATGAAATCAAGAACTGTCTTAATCTTAGGTGAACGATTATAGTACTCCCATGGTTTATAACCTTGAGCATATAACGCTTCTACTTCTTCTGTTTCTAGCCCGAAAATCACGATATTGTCTTCTCCTACAGCTTCGTAGATTTCAACGTTCGCTCCGTCCATTGTACCAAGAGTCACTGCACCATTTAACATTAATTTCATATTACCTGTACCACTAGCTTCTTTACCTGCTTGAGAAATTTGTTCACTGACATCCGCAGCTGGCAAAATGATTTCTGCTAACGTTACTTTGTAGTCTGGAATAAATACTACCTTAATATATTCACGCACTAATTCGTCACTTTCAATCATTTGAGAAATCGAGTGAATGAATTTAATAATGTTTTTCGCCATTTGATATCCTGAAGAAGCTTTCGCAGCAAAGATAAATGTGCGTGGTGTCGGACGTAATCCGCTGTATTTAATCTCATGGTAAAGATACACAATGTGCAAAGCATTTAATAATTGACGTTTGTATTCATGTAATCTCTTCACCTGTACGTCAAAAATTGAATGAGGATTTACTGAAATCGCAAGAGTTTCACGAATATAGTCTGCTAACTGCTCTTTTTTCTTTAGTTTAATTTCTCTAAGTGCCTCTAAAACATTTTCGTCATCCTTATAGGCATTTAATTTAGAGATGCCAGAAAGATCTTTAATAAAATCATTTCCAATTAATTGTTCTAAATAAGAGGCTAGCTCCGGATTGGCTTGTCCTAACCAACGTCGATGAGCTATACCATTCGTCACATTTCCAAATTTTCCTGGATATAATTCGTTGAATGCTTTAAAAGTATCACGAACAAGAATATCACTATGCAGTTTTGATACCCCATTCACATAATGACTTCCTACAATTGAAAGATTGGCCATCTTAATCATATCGTCATAAATAATCGCTGTATCACTTAAGGTATATTCTTTTCCTTGTTCCATTACCCATAAACAGAATCGTCTATTAATTTCTTCAATAATAGAATAAATACGAGGAAGAATTGGTTGGAATAATGAAACTGCCCATTTTTCCAAAGCTTCTGCCATAATCGTGTGGTTTGTATAAGCAAATGTTTTTGTCGTAATTTTCCATGCTTTGTCCCAATCATATCCATATTCATCCACTAATAAGCGCATTAATTCAGCAACACCCATAGCAGGATGGGTATCATTAATATGAAGCGCAACGTGTTCAGAAAAGTTTTCTAATGTACCAAATTCATGGTAATGGTTCTTCACTAATTGTTGTAATGAAGCACTAATAAAGAAGTATTGTTGTTTAATTCGTAACTCTTTACCCTCGTTAGTAACGTCGGCTGGATATAATAATTTAGAAATAGAAGACGCAATTGCTTCAGCCTCTGATGATTTAGTATATTCACCACGTTCAAACAGCTTCATATTGAAGCCAGTTTTGGCTTTTGCTTCCCATAGACGTAGTGTATTTACTGCAGAAGCGTCATATCCTGAAATCAATAAATCATAAGGTTCTGCTTGGATAGAGGTGTAATTTTTATGGATTACTTTTAAACCCGTATCTGTCATCACTTGTTCTAATTCCCCATAGAAACGGACCTCTACTTCTTCATCATGACGGTAAACTAGTCCATACTTTCCTAAATCTAACCATTGATCTGGAAACTCTTGTTGCCAACCATTAGTAATAACTTGTTTAAAAATTCCATATTCATAAAGAATAGAAAACCCTGTTACAGGATACTCATTACTTGTTAATGCATCTAAATAACAAGCAGCAAGTCTTCCAAGACCACCATTTCCAAGTCCTGGGTCTGGTTCCATATTGTAGATTTCATTTAAAGAAAAATTATTTTCTTTTAAGTAATTTTTTGCTTCCGATTCAAGTCCTAAATTAAATAAATTATTTCTTAAAGTACGACCCACTAAGAATTCCATAGACATATAGTAGGCACGTTTCTGACGAGTTTGTTTTAAAGTTTGTTCATAACTAAACTTCTTTTCCATTAAAATATCACGAACAGATCTCATTAATGCTTCATAGACTTGTCGTTTACTCGCGTTTGAAATAGTAACACCAAATTGATTCTTTAACGAATTGTCAACACGACTTACTAAGCTCTTATCAACCATTTATTTTCCTCTTTCTTCTTACAGCACTTCATGATACAACGACAAATATTGTTTAGCAGATTTTTCCCAGCTAACATCTTTATTGAGATTATTTTGGATAATTTGATTCCATTCACCAGGTGATTGATAGAAACAAGTTACTGCACGATAAATTGCATCCATCATATCTCCCGATTGGAAACTTTCAAACGTGAATCCATTTCCTTCTACTCCAGTAAAAGGAATTACGGTGTCTCGCAATCCACCTACACGATGTACCACAGGGACTGTACCATATCTCATTGAGATTAATTGTGACAAACCACAAGGCTCGGTTTTAGAAGGCATTAGGAAAATATCACTGGAAGCATATATTTTTGCGGACATTTCATTGGAAAATAGAAGAATGCTGCGAACTCGATCATGGCGATAATTTTCGAGAGAACGTAAAGCACTCTCATAATGAGCGTCACCGGTTCCTAACACAACTAACTGTGCCCCTGTTCTTAAAATATCTTCGCTAGCCTGCAAGAGAAGGTCAATTCCTTTTTGATGAGTTAATCTTGTAACCATACCAATTAATGGAATATCCTCGCTTACTTCTAATCCTAACTCTTTCTGAAGTTCTAACTTATTCTTTACTTTATCTTCAAAAGTATGGATATCATAGTTAATAGGAATAATCGGATCTGTTTTAGGATTAAATTTTTCAATGTCAATTCCATTTAAAATCCCTTTTAATTTTCCTTGTTCAACAATTAAAATTTTATCTAATCCGTAAGAAAAATAAGGATCTAAAATCTCACGAGCGTAGGTTTCGCTAACAGTATTGATACGATCCGCAAGTTGAATAGCACCTTTTAATAAATTCAAATCACCATTATAAATTAACGCATCAAAATATTTATTATCTAGCCCAAATAGATTGCCCATTTCATACGGGTTAAATCGTCCTTGAAACTCAATATTATGAATCGAAAGAACGCTTTTCATATTTTTGTAGAAATCTGCTTCTCTACTCTTCAACACATCTAAATAAATGACAGAAAGAGCTGTATGCCAATCGTTTACGTTAACAATGTCTGGTTTAAAGTCAACACCAGGTAAAATCTCAAGAGCAGCTTTAGAAAAGAAAGCAAATCTCTCACCATCATTGGCTTGTCCATAGATACTCTCTCTCTTAAAGTACTGTTCATTATCAATAAAATAAAACGGAACGCCGTCAACTACAGTTTCAAATATTCCACAATATAAGTGTCTCCAACCTAAATCAACAAACTGATATCCTCTATATTTTAAACCAAATCGTTCACGATCAATGCTAGAATATAGGGGCAATACTACTCGAGCATCTATTCCCAGTTCACGAAGCGCCTTCGGTAGAGAGCCAATAACATCTCCTAAACCTCCAACTTTCACGAAAGGAGCTGCCTCAGCTGCAATAAAACATACTTTCATACTCTCTCTCCTTTAAATTATTCTGGCTTCATTATACCTTTAAAATTTGAAAAGAACTAGCCTCTTATATAAAAATTTTAATATAAAAAAGTCTAAGACAAAATAGTCTTAGACTTTCTAAATTCATTAAATTTCAGGGTAGATATCTTCTACAGATTTTTCAGGATCAATTACGATAAATAAGTTTCCGTGAGATCCAATAGCTGAACTTTGGAATTTGTTGTCATTTCCATCTTCATCTACAGGGCTGTATGGGAAATAAACGCGGTCAGTTTCAACAACTACATCTGATTTTGGATGATTTCCATCTAAATATAAAATATCCATTAATTCAATATCGCTATATTTTTTAACACGTTCGAACATACCTAATTCTAATCCACCTAAGTTAATGTCTTCAGACATTACGTGGTCAGCTTCTGGTAAGATTTCAATACGTAATGATTCACATGGGTGAATTTCTTGGAATTCTCCACCGTTAATACGTCCAAATGAAGTTGTAACTTTTTTAATCCATAAGTCACCAATCAAACGGCGATTAATCGTCCATGTTTCTCCATTTCTAAATACAAATCGTAAACCTGACATAACCTTTTTCATATAGGGTCACTCCTTAAAATATTATTGCTTACAAGATTAATTTTACCATTGAAACGCCTTTCATTCAAGACTTAATACTAATAAATGAAAAAATGAAATTGATTTCATAGCATTAATCTTCGAGAAAATGGTTCCTTATCCAATCAACAATTTCATGGTTTTCATTTTTTAATTTATTAGAGAGTATGGCCTTCTCAACTGCTTGAAGAACTTTCCCTATCTTTGGCCCCATTTTTTCAAGCTTTAATGCTTCTTTTACACCAAATCCATCTATCTGAATATCTTGCATAGAATGAATAGGTAAAGTTTTATACACTTGAGTTAAAATATTATGATTTTCAGTTCTACCAAGTCCAGGGAGTAATCCTTCAATTTCAATAGCAATCCTTTCTGAACATTCGTATGCCATGAATGAATCCCACTCTTTATCTAAACGATTAAGAAGCGTTTGATATCCTATCAACGTCTCAGAAATTTGCTCATTTGAAGATTTCCAATTTTTTAATACTTTTTTTAGCTCGGAAACACTTAATTGATTATAATACGCAAATAAAACCCACGCTTGAAGAATCGACATAGAACTCAATGGAAACTCTCCAATTCTTTTCAATGTTTCTCTAGAATTTGCAAAATCCGGACATGATTGATACAAATCTGATTCGATAAATGCAAGAAACGCATTGTTACGATGCAAACTAACAATCATTTTCTCAAATTCTACCTTCATTCGCTCCACCGCAACACGTTCTAAATTACTTTTCAGAACACGAATGGCATTAAAAGTCTTCGATTCTATTGTAAAACCTAATTGACCTGCAAATCGTATAGCTCTCATCATTCGAAGGGCATCCTCATTAAAACGCTCCATAGGATTTCCAACACATCGAATGATAGAGTTTTCCAAGTCTTTAAGTCCATCAAAATAATCGACAATTTCTTCTTGATCATTAATAGCTAATGCATTAATGGTAAAGTCCCGTCTCATTAAATCTTCTTCAAGACTTCTAACAAAGGTAACAGAATCCGGATGTCTAAAATCTTGATAAGTCCCTTCCGTTCTAAAGGTTGTAACCTCATAACTATCTTGATGATAAATGACTAGCACTGTACCATGTTCAATACCTACATCAACCGTATGAGTAAACAAAGATTTAACTTCTTCTGGTGTCGCGCTTGTTGCTATATCTACATCAGAAATCTCTTTACCCAACACTAAATCTCGAACGGACCCTCCAACAAATACTGCTTCATGTCCAGCCTTCTTTAAGGTTTGTAAAACAGGTAAAGCTGCAACAAAAAGTGGAACCGATAGAATGTCAATTTTTCGATTAAATTTATTCATTTTCTAACTCCTTTAATCGATTTGTTAATTGCATAAAGAGTTCTGAGTCCATTTTTTCAAGTGCTTCATTGATTTCTAGTTTTAACTGCGAGATTTGAACTTCCTTTTGAATGGTTTGTAGTTCTTCTGTTACAGAATCTATTTCATCAAGTTCTGAAATGAAATACGGATTCTTTTCTAACACACCAAAACTTACCATACTTTTATATGCGTTTGGAAAATCAAGTTCAACGAAACAATCTTCTTTCCAATGAAGACGCATATCATGAAAAGCAACTTCTGGATTATCAAAAGAGGTGCCTTCTTTAAAAAATAAGAAGGATTCTTGAGCAGGTTTAATCGTCGAAAACAACATTCCTTTTGGAGTTGCTTCTACATGTTCAACAAAATGAATTTGTTTTAATAATAATTCATGGTTTAAAAGATAATTTAAAATCCAAAGGGATTCTCTTCTTTTTAAAGAATGGTTCGAGATAAACCACGAAATAAACTTTTTCTTGGTTTCTAAACTTGGGTTAAACATATTACCACTCCTATTCTTCAAAAATAAATGAATAACGAATAAACTCTGGATTAAACGGATCTAATTTCAAAGCTTCTTGTAAAACTACTTTTGCTTGTTCCTTTCTACCTTCTTCAATCATAAATCGAATGTAATCTTCATAGAATTCTAAGGAACTTTCCCCTGCTTCATAGGCATTTTGATAGTTCTTGAATGCTTCACTGTACTCTTCCATTGCTTCATAAGTTTTCGCAAACAAGTAAAGAATAACTGCATCTTCTTTTGTTTCTAGACTCTCAAGAAATGCAATACTTTCCTCATATTCTTCTTCATCATTCAATGCTTCAACATAGCTTGTCACATTGAGAATTGAATCATTATTTAAGTTTACGGCTTCTTTTAATTCAAGTAATCCTTCCTGTTGATTCCCTGTTGTAATTTCAATTTGTCCAAGAATACGATGTGCTTCATCGTTCAATTCATCAAAAGCAATCCATTTCTTAGCATAGGCTTTTGCTTCCTCATCACGTTTTAAGATTAAAAGACATTGAATTACGTTTAGTGTCACTTCACTATTTTCAGGTTCACGTTCCAGAAGTTCCATATAGTACTCGAGAGATTTCTCATAATTGCCCTCAATGGACTCATACGAAGCCATTTGAGTGAGTAAATCACTTGATAGCCCGTCAATACTCTCTTCCCCAATAAATTGCTCTAAGGGCTCTTTATTTCCCATTCTCAAAGTTGCTTCAACATACAATTCTTGTGCACGTTCCTCTTCCCCAGTTTCCTCTGGATTTTGCTTTAAGAAACGCTCTAAGAAAAAGGCGCTACGTTCGAAACTACCCGCTTCAAATAATAATGTTCCTAAGTAGAAATCAATGATAGCTTCATCCGGTTCCAAATCTTTTGCTTTTAAGAGTTTTTTCTCTGCTAAATCAAAGTCCCCTTCTTCACGATATGCTTCTGATTGTACCACCAATACACTTGGATAGTCTGGATCTGTTTCTGGAATATCATACAGAATCGATAACGCTTGGTCTGTTTCACCTTCAGCAACTAAAATTTCAGCTAGTAAAATCGTCCAAATCGCTTCATCTGGTTCAACTTCTGTAAGTCGTAACAAAGCCCTTTTTGCTTCTTCATAGAACCCGATGGATACAGAATATGTTGCCAAGTCCGCCATCTCTTGAAGGTCATTTTCTGGGTCAAAATGATCAAAAAATCGATGATAAGATTCATATACTTTTTCAATATCTTGTTCTTCTAAAGCTTGTTGTATCTCTTTAATTACTGTAGTCATAAATTCTCCTTGATATAATAAAAACTATTAATAAATATGTATATAATAAAAAATGGCATTATATAGAGATATCTCTAATATAACACCATTTAAAACTTCTTGCTAAGAAAATAGTTCAATTGAATTATTTTTTAACTGCATCTTTAAGAGCTTTACCAGCTTTGAATGCTGGAACTTTAGAAGCTTTGATTTTAATTTCTTTACCTGTTTGAGGGTTACGTCCTTTACGAGCAGCGCGTTCGCGAACTTCAAAGTTACCAAATCCGATAACTTGAACTTTTTCACCTGCTTTTAAAGCCTCTTGAATTGTTTCGAATAAAGCTTCAACTGTTGCTGAAACATCTTTCTTTGTTAATTGCGTTTTTTTAGCAACGCGATCTACTAATTCTGCTTTGTTAGCCATTTTAGTTTCACCTCCATCAAATAAGAATTTCTATCAGATTTTGTTGAGTGGTCCAACTAATCTGGAAATCTAAATAGTTTTGATTTCTTCTAAAGTATAACATTCTAAGAGAATAGTTTCAATGGTTTATATCGTCTTTTATAAGATAGATATGATTTTTTTTACTTTCTTTGACGGGTAATCATATGGATTGGAGTCCCTTCAAAACCGAAAGCAGAACGAATTCTATTTTCTAAGAACCGCTCGTATGAAAAATGCATCAATTCTACATCGTTAACAAAAGTAACAAACGTAGGTGGTTGAATCGCTACTTGTGTCATATAGTAAATTTTCAATCTGTTTCCTTTATCCGTTGGAGTTGGGTTCATGGCAATAGCATCCATCAATACATCGTTCAGCACTGAAGATGAAATTCGACGTGAACGAACTTCATGAATCTCTTTTAGGATTGGTGGGATTTTTGAGAGACGTTGTTTCGTTTTTGCAGATACAAAGATAATCGGAGCGTATGATAAATATAGGAATTCTTGACGAATCTTGTCCTCAAACTCTTTATACGTTGAATTATCTTTTTCAAGAGTATCCCATTTATTCACTAAAATAACGACACCTTTACCGGCTTCATGAGCGTATCCAGCAATCTTCTTATCTTGTTCTTGAATTCCTTCTTCGGCATTCAAGACCACACAAACAATATCGCTTCGTTCAATCGCTCTTAAGGCACGAAGAACACTATATTTTTCAGTGGATTCAAAGACACGACCTTTCTTACGAATACCGGCAGTATCAATCATCTTGAAGACAGTACCTTCTTCGTCTTCGAAAGTTGTATCAATGGCATCACGTGTCGTTCCTGCAACGTTCGATACAATTACACGCTCTTCACCAAGCATCGCATTCACTAAACTCGATTTCCCTACGTTTGGACGTCCGATGAAACTAAACTTGATTACATCTTTATCCTCTTCGTCTCCTTTATCTTCAGGGAAAGCTTTAACAGCTGCATCTAATAAATCACCAAGACCTAAACCATGACTTCCTGAGATTGGAAATGGCTCGCCGAATCCTAACGCATAGAAATCAAAAATTTCTGAACGTAATTCTGGGTTATCCACTTTGTTAACAGCAAGTAAAACTGGTTTATTTGTACGATAGAGTAATTTTGCAATGTGTTCGTCAGTCGTTGTCACGCCCTCTTTTACACTTGTAAGGAATATAATCACATCTGCTTCTTCCATCGCAATTTCTGCTTGCATACGGATGTTTGACATAAACGGTTCATCCGTAATGTCAATTCCACCTGTATCAATAATATTAAATGAGTGCCCTAACCACTCACCTTCAGAATAGATACGGTCACGAGTGACTCCGGCGATATCTTCTACGATAGAGATACGTTCTCCGACAATACGGTTAAAAATTGTAGATTTTCCAACGTTTGGTCTCCCTACAACGGCAATAACTGGTGTTGACATACTATTCCTCCTTTTTCTCTAATTCTATCATAAAAATAGTCTGGAACCAGTCCAGACTATTTCCACTTAACTTTTATATGAATGTTATTCTTCAACTTTAAGTTCAGAAAGTTGATCACCTAAACGATCTGCTAAAGAGAATGAAACATCTTCTTCAGGTAATTCGTAAGTTTCTTCAACCACTTCTTCAACTTCTTCTTTTTCAGGTTTTGGAGCTTCTTGTAAAGCTTTAATACTTAAAGAAATACGTTGTTGTTCTGGATGAACTTCAAGAACTTTCACTTGAACTTCTTGACCTTCTTTAAGAACTTCGTGTGGTGTTGCAATATGTTGGTGAGCGATTTGAGAGATGTGAACTAACCCTTCTACTCCAGGGAATAATTCAACGAATGCTCCGAAAGTAGTTAGACGTTTTACTAAACCATCTAATACTGAACCAACAGCTGCACGTTCTTCAATATTATCCCAAGGTCCTGCTAATGTATCTTTGATTGATAATGATACACGTCCGCTTTCAGGATCTACAGAAATAACTTTTGCTTGAACTTCTTGGCCAACTTCTAATTTGTCGCTTGCTTTTGCAACATGTTCGTGAGAGATTTGTGAAATATGAACTAATCCGTCCACTCCACCTAAGTCGATAAACGCACCGAAGTTTGTTAATCGAGCAACTTTACCAGTCACTACAGAACCTTCTTGAATTGATTCAAATACAGCTGCACGCTTAGCTGCTTTTTCAGCTGCAACTAAGTTTTTACGTGATAAGATTAAACGATTTTCGCTTGGTTCGATTTCAACAATTTCAAAAGCTAATGTTTGGCCTTTGAATTGAGCTAAGTTATCAACATAGTGGTCTGATACCATAGAAGCTGGTACGAAAGCACGAACTCCTGCATCTACTACTAAACCACCTTTAACAGCATCCACAACTGGAGCTTCGATAATTTCTTTGTTATCGAATTTAGCTTGAATTTCTTCCCAAACTTTACGTGCATCTACACGTTTCTTTGAAAGTAAGAAACTTCCATTTTCTTTATCTTTGATTTGTTTGATGACTACTAAATCAACGACATCTCCTACTGATAAAACGTCTTCTACACGTTCCACTGGTGATGTTGATAATTCATTGAAAGGAATAACCCCTTCCACGCCTCCACCGATAATTCCGACGATGGCTTGTTTATCTTGTAGAGTTAATACTTCACCTTGTACTAAATCTCCGATTTGAATATCTTTAACGATATCTAGCGCATCTTGCATTGTTTGTAATTCTGACATGTGACTTCCTCCTAGCGCGACAATTCATACGAACGCAAAGTTTACTTTTTGTGTAAAATCAAACTTTTTATCCATTTACAATCATACCACTAAATGAAAACGAATTCTAGTGTTTTTGTGTAAAATCTGGTTAATTCGTTAACTTTTCTTGGATAAGATTCGTGATTTTAGAAACAACTTCTTGAATTGATAGGCTTGTCGTATCAATTTCAATCGCATCATCCGCTTTTTTCAAAGGAGACTCTTTACGAGTGCTGTCTAAATAGTCACGGTGAGCAATTTCTTCTTCTAGTTTTTCAAGAGATAATTCGATACCCTTCTCTTGGTTTTCTTTGAAACGGCGCAATGCACGTTCTTTAACTGAAGCTACTAAGAAAATTTTCAATTCAGCATTTGGAAGTACTACAGTTCCAATATCCCGCCCATCCATAATAATGGAGTGATTTTCGGCAATTTCCCTTTGCATTTGAACAAGTTTTGCTCTTACTGATTTAATCGCTGAAACTTCAGAGACATTTCGTGTCACTTCAAGATCACGGATTTCATGTGTAACATCTTCCCCATTTAAGAAAACGAGTTGGCCTTCATCCGTATTTCTAAAACTAATTACTAAATTCTCTAATAACTCTTTGATTGCTTCATCATCCACTACTGCAATATTATTTCTTAGAAAAGCCAATGTTGTTGCACGATACATCGCACCTGTATCTAAATATAGAAAATTCGTTTCTTTAGCAATCAATTTTGAAATCGTACTTTTTCCAGATGAAGCTGGTCCATCAATTGCAACTTGCATTCTATTCTTCCTTTCAAAAAGAAAGTCTGAAACGTCTTGCGTCTCAGACTTCTAAAAATTAACTAATTATTATTGTTTAACTTTTAAAGTAGTTCCTGGAGCTATATTATCTCCTGATAAACCATTAATTTGTTTTAATGTAGCAACATCCATCCCATGATTTACAGCAATACGGTATAAAGTATCTCCTTGTTTAACAACATAGGTTCCGTAATTTCCGTTTTGTTGAGCTGCTGTTGTAGGTGTTTGTTGTGTTGTTTCTGCCTGTCTAGGAGCTGTCGTAGTCGCTTCAGGAGCTGCAGTTGTTGCTTCTTGCTTTGTAGTTGGTGCAACTGTTGTTTCTGGGGCTACTGTCGTTGTTTCAACCGTTTTAGTAAGCATTACATCATCAGCTGTTCTTGGTTTCACTTGGTTACTGTTATTACTAATTGAGAACCACATCATGAACAATACTGGTGCAACAATCACAATTAGGAATACAAATAATAGTACATTTGATAAAGGCGCTACTGCTTTCCCACCAGAATTTCTTGCACTACGAGAAAATTGACGATTTTTTAAATTTTCATCTTCACCAAATTTTCTTTCCCATGGTTGTTCTTCAGTTTTATTTAAGTCATCATTATTAAAGTTATCGCTCATCAAAAATCCTCCTAATTTGACCCAATACAATCCTCAGTCAATTCACTAATCAATATAGCATATTTATGTGCTTAGGTGCAAACTTTTACCTTAGCTCTATTGTAGCATAAAATAATTAAAAATCACTCTATTTAATCAGAGATTAAATAATTTTTTAAAGCTCTCTTCAAAGGAATTTTTTGAATTTTCCACTTCATTCCACTTAGAAGAAATCCCCATTAAAAACAAATCAAGATGCCTACAACTACTACACTTTCCACACGAAGCTTTCCTTTTTTCACCGAAAAAATGAGCTAGATATTGTTCTTTGCACAAGGTCGTTGTCGCAAATTCTTCAATCCGCTCTGCTTGCTTTAATTTACGCTCTCGCTGTTTCTTTATAAATGCACTCGTTTGATTATTATTCCAACGAAACGTTTTCGCAATCTCTTTGATATTTTGATGAAGTTCCGTCTCTTCCTCATCATCTACTTCATAGGAGCGTTCAATCTTACGTCTCATTTGGGGAAAATCGTCTGAATGAATCAAGGCGATACAACGACTAAATTGCAAGTCTCTTCCAGCTCGACCAATTTGTTGCACATAATCTTCAAGTGTCTGTGGAAGTTGATAATGAATAATCGTACGAATATTCGACTGATTAATCCCCATTCCAAATGCACTTGTTGCTAATAGAATGTTGATTTCTCCTCTAAAAAATTTCTGCTGAATCGTTTGACGGTCACTACTATGTCTCTTAGAGTGAAAGGTATCAATTTTTGTAAATCCTTCCTCTTGGAGTGATTCTTTTAACCCTTCAATCTCTTTGATTGTTGAGGCATACACGATACAAGGATATTCCACACGCTTCAACAATTCAGAAAGCATCTTACTACGAAGACCTTCAACCGAAATAACATCAATTTCACGATTCTTCAAGAAGGCATGTCCTTGGAAATAAGTCGTCTCCTCTTTATTTAATCCTAAAAATGTATAAATATCATGAATGACTTGAGTCGTCGCTGTGGCAGTTAGCGCTAACGTTCGAGGACTTCCTAAACTTTTTCTCATCTTACCAATAAATAGGTAATCGCTTCTAAAGTCATACCCCCACTGCGATATACAATGCGCCTCATCAACAACGAGTAATCCAATTTCAAGTTTTGATAATTGCTTAAAGAATCTTGGCGCTTGCAGCATTTCTGGAGAAACAAAAATAAATTGATACTCATTTAAAGTACTTAAAATATAATTTTTCTCAGACTCTGACATAAGAGACGTGATGGCAACCGCTCTATGTATTCCGAGCTGTTTTAAACTAGCTACTTGGTCGACCATTAACGCAATCAGAGGAGACACGATAACGACTCTACAGTTTTCTTTGATACCGATATATTGATAAATAAATGATTTTCCATTTCCTGTTGGTAAAATCGCAATCGCATCATGCCCTTCTTCAAGAGCCGTAATGATTTCTTTCTGGCCTTCTCTGAACGCATCATATCCGAATCGATTCAATATTGGATCCATGTCATTTACGCTCCTTTAAGGCTTTAATTTGATAGTATCTGAATAAGAAGAAATCTAGTTTTTTCCCTGCTGCTTCAAATTGGTCTTTAGCCTCTTTATACCTAGGATATTGTCCATTTTCAAAGAGGGATTTATACGCCACGGCAGCCTTCGTTTCTTCAACGCGTTCATATAATGCCTCTTTTGTAAGTAACACATACTTTAAGAGATGGTCGTTAATCGTGCTCTCTTTAAGCTTACGAAGGTGGGCAATTTCTGTGCGTTTCATTCCTTTACAAAACAGACGAACTGTTTCTTGAACGGAACTCGTTTCATGAGAAATCCATTCAAACATTTTAGAAAACCATCCATAAGTGATTGGAGAATTTTCAGGTTCTTCAAAGACATCACTCACCCATTTCATCAAGACTAATCTTGAAAGAGGCTCACAGTCTTCAACCGTGGTAAATTCCCACAACGAAACAAGCTCATTTTCTAGAGCTGATGTCGACTTAGCTCCATTAAAAAGCCCTACCCAATGCCCTTTCACAGATTCTTCTTGTTTCTCAGACCAAACCTTGAATTCATCCACAACACTTCTAAACCAAACTGGCGTAATGTTCTCTTTTTCTTCTTTATACCATCGCTTAAATAATTGCTGTAACCATACATTTTGAATGAGAGGACGATATCGTGTTTCTTCGTAGCGGTTGTAACTAATCCATTCGACCCAGAGTCTTGTGACATCTCGTAATTGCACAAATGAATATGGATGCATCAAATAATTGACAGCATGTCTTCCATTTGTCACAAGTGGAAAATCCGGAATCTCTCTTAGCAATACTAAGCCTGATTCATTTTCGCTAACTATTCCTTCACGGAATAATCCATCTACTAATTGATGAAAGTACTCTTCTTTTAAATGAGGTAAACTAGCAAAAAATACTTCAGTTTTATCTTCTGTCACGCCAATTAAAGTCGACATGGTACGATTTCCTGTTAAAATACGATATAATCGATTTATCGGAACCACACCATACGACTTGATCGCATGTAATATCCAAATTTGATAAAAGGAGTACTGACTCATGGATAAAAAATCCTCTCTTTCAAAAATTTATACAAAAGTTGATTGCGAGTCTTGCATCGCATGTGGCATCTGTCAACTACGTGCTCCTGAAATCTTCGAGTACGACGCTGAAGGGATTGCCTTTGTAAAACAAGACAACAATACCGGAACAGTTCCACTACCAGAAGATACGCTGGAAAAGTTCAAAGATGCTTATACAGCCTGTCCAACTGGTGCCATTAAACGAAAAAACAGACCCTTTACAGAAGAATAAATAAACAAAACGGACTCACAACAGTATGAGTCCGTTTTTCTTTGTATGACTCCCTAATAGAAATCTATTTTTCGTCTAAAGCGAGCTTTCTTAGTTTCTGTACTTCAAATGAGCGTAATTCACGATAGTCTCCAGGGCGTAAGTTTTCCAACGTTAAAAATCCAAACTCTTCACGTTTTAATTTCATAACAGGTAATTCCACTGCTTCAAACATACGCTTCACTTGATGATTCCATCCTTCGTGAATCGTTAAAGCGACAATCCCTGTTCCTTTATCTGTATCAACTGATAAAATTTGAGCTATTGCGTTTGACGTTTTCTTCCCATCTAAAACAATTCCGCGTTCCAATTGACGCATTTGACGAGGTGTTGGAATTCCTTTAACTTTCGCAATATATTTCTTTTCCACGTGATGCTTTGGATGAGTCATCAAGTTTGAAAACTCACCATCATTGGTTAATAAAAGAAGTCCTGTCGTATCGTAGTCCAAACGTCCCACTGGATACACGCGTTGTTCTACATCTTTAAAATAATCCGTCACAACGGTTCTTCCCTTATCATCACTGGCACTTGAAAGCACTCCTTTGGGTTTATAAAACATAAAATATACAGGTTCTTCCTTGTAAATTGGAATACCGTCTACTTCAATTTTATCATTGGCACCTACTTTAAATCCAAGTTCTCTGACGATTTCACCGTTGACCTTAACGCGGCCTTCTTGAATAAATGCCTCACATTTTCTGCGGGATGCCACACCTGCGTGTGCCATTACTTTTTGTAATCTTTCCACAAAAAAACCTACTCTTTCTCTTCTTCTACTTCATGATGTTCTTTAGAGCGTATTTCCAACTCTTCAAATAAATCATGATTATCTCTAAATAATTGATTTGCTTCTTCAGAATCTAAATCAAATAAATCAGAAGCATCTGGCAGTGCATCAAGCGATTCTAATCCAAAGTAATCCATGAAATACGCTGTTGTTTTATACAATTTTGGACGTCCGGGTGTCTCTAATCTTCCAGCCTCTTCGATTAAATCTCTTAAAAGAAGTTTTTGAATCGAACCACTACTTTGAACGCCACGAATCGATTCAATATCCACACGTGTGACAGGTTGCTTATACGCGATAATCGCCAACGTTTCTAGAGAAGCTTGAGACAATTGAGAAGAATATGGAGAAACCGCATATTTTTCGATATAGGATTTTAAACTAGCCTTTGTCACAAGTTTATAATGAGAAGCTGTGAGAAGAAGTTCTAGGCCACTATTTTCGTCCTCTAAGCGTTTCTTTAATTCATCTAGCAACTGACGAACCGCACTTCTTTCGAGTTCTAAAATATAGCTTGCTTCTTCTAATGTAATCCCATCATCTCCAGCAACAAATAGTAAGCCTTCTAATACTGAAATGTAATTAGTCACTCTCTTTCTCCTTTTCTTGTCTTTTCTCAATCAAAATATCCTCATATGGAGAACTTTGAATAAAACGTACACGATGTTCACGAACGAGCTGTAACATCGCTAAAAATGTTGTTGTAATCGCATGCCTGTTGAACGCTGGGAAACATTCCTCGAATGGAACTTGTTTCTTATCTGTATGCTCGATTTTTGAAATAATCGAATCCATCAATTCCTCAACTGTATGCGTTTCATGTTGAATATTAGCCTTGAGCGGCATCTTAGCAATATTCTTACGCGCTAATTTCTTTAACGCATTCCATAAATCTTGAGTCGTCACTTCTCCTTCTTTTAAAGGAATAATTTCTTGCATAGAAGACAAGTCACTTGCTTCTTTCCCGAAGTGTAACCCCCTTAGGAAAGAAAGCTCCTCTAGCTTTTTGGCATTTTCTTTAATTTGTTGATATTCCAATAGTTGTTGGACTAGCTGATTACGAGGATCTTCTACGATTAGCTCCCCGTCTTCATCCAACTCTTCTAATTTTGGTTTTGGAAGAAGCATTCTTGCTTTGATTTCTAATAAGGTTGATGCCATTACTAAATATTCAGCTGCCACTTCCAACTCCAAAGTTTTCATAGAATGAATGAAGTTCAAATATTGCTTCGTTAATTCATTCATCGGAATATCGTAAATATCGATTTTCATCTCACGAATCAGATGCAAGAGGACATCCATCGGTCCTTCGTATTCAGCTACTTTAATTGTTAAATCTTCCATGGTTCCTCACTTACACGATGTTTATTCCATTTTGCGAGAATCACACTCGTCTCAATTGTTCCACTCAATACTTTATCTTCCATCTTTGCTAAATCTTCTAACATTTGGAATGTAATATTTTCCCCACGAAACGAAGGTGACACCGATAAGTATTTAATGATAACCGTGTCTGTTGTGCTTTCTCCTCCAATCAATCCAATAAAATTCTCACTGTCACTTTCTTTAAAAAGCCAGCATTTAATCGATGGATTCGTCGCGATTTCTTCAATTTCCTCTTGCAATCGTTTAAAGTCCTTGAATTCTGGGATATAGGATAATAATCCCATCACAATTTTTTTATTCGTTGCTGAATAAGGTACTAACAAATTCATTCCTCCTCGAGGTTCGTCTCTTAATATAAAACTAACACTTTACGAACCAATGATTTGAACACTTCTTTAACGCGTTGTGTTGTTTTTACCACTTCTTCGTGGTTTAAGTTTGCTTGCATTCCTGCAGCTAAATTTGTGATACATGAAATCCCAATCACCTTGATACCAGCATGGTTAGCTACGATAACTTCAGGAACTGTTGACATTCCTACCGCGTCCCCACCTACTGCTTGAGTGAAGCGGATTTCTGCTGGTGTTTCGTATGTTGGTCCAGAGTATCCCATGTATACTCCTTCTTTGATATTGATGTTTAATTCTTTAGCCGCTTTACGAACCACTTCTTGTCCGTATTCGTGGTAAGCATGGCTCATATCAGGGAAACGAGGTCCAAAGCGGTCATCGTTTGGTCCGATTAATGGGTTTGTACCAGTGTAGTTAATTTGATCTGTAATAATCATTAAGTCCCCTGGTTCAAATGTTGGGTTTGCACCACCAGCTGAGTTTGTAACGATAATTGTTGCAACATCTAATAATTTCATTAAACGAATTGGGAACGTTACTGTTTCCATATCGTAACCTTCATAGTAGTGGAAACGTCCATCCATGATAAGAACTTGTTTGCCTTCTAATTCACCGTATACAAGACGGCCAGCATGACCGACTACAGTTGATACTGGGAAGTTTGGAATATCTTTATAGTCAAAGATTAATGGGTTCTTCACTTCTCCAGCAAGTTCACCAAGCCCGGATCCTAAAATCATTCCGAAATCAATGTGACCAATGCCTTTTTCTTGTAAAAACGTTTTTGTTTCGACTAATTGTTCGTATTTGCTCATGTTGTTCCCTCTTTCTCTATTAGTTTAATTCTTTTAAGAAGCTTGTTCCGTTACTAGTTGATGCTACCCCAAAGTTTTCGCTGATTGTTTCTGCGATATCGCTGAAGTGCCCTTCTGGTAAGTGTGTTGGGTGTTTCAATGATTTGCTGATGGCTAACACAGGAATGTACTCACGAGTGTGGTCAGTTCCTTTGAATGTTGGATCGTTTCCGTGGTCAGCAGTGATAATGAGTAAATCATCTTCTTTCATGTTTTCTACGATTTCTGGAATACGAGCATCAAATGCTTCAAGCGCTTCACCGTATCCTTTTGTATTACGACGGTGTCCATAAACCGCGTCAAAGTCCACTAAGTTTAAGAAACTCATACCAGTGAAGTCTTTCTTCAATACTTCAACAAGTTTATCTACGCCATCCATGTTGTCTTTTGTACGAACGAATTCAGTGATTCCTTGTCCGTTAAAGATATCGTTAATTTTACCAATTGCAATGACATCAAAGCCATCTTTCTTCAAGAAATCTAATGTTGTTTCGCCAAATGGGCTTAACGCATAGTCATGTCGGTTTGAAGTTCTTTGGAAGTTTCCAGGTTCACCTACATATGGACGTGCAATAATACGACCAATCATGTATGGATCGTCTTTTGTAATTTCACGTGCATATTCGCAAATACGATATAACTCTTCTAGCGGAATAATGTCTTCATGAGCAGCAATTTGCATTACTGGGTCAGCAGAAGTATAAACGATTAAATCGCCTGTTTCCATTTGGTGTTTACCGTAGTCATCAATAACCGCTGTTCCACTGTATGGTAAGTTACATACGATTCCTCTTCCTGAGAACTCAGAAATACGGTCTAATAATTCTTGTGGGAAACCATTAGGGAAAACACGGAAAGGAGTTTTAATATTTAAGCCCATTAATTCCCAGTGACCTGTCATTGTATCTTTACCAACAGAAACTTCTTCAAGTTTCGTATAGCTTCCTTCTGGATGTTCTACTGGTGGAACTGTTTTTAAAGGAGCGATATTCCCTAAACCATAACGTTGCATATTTGGCACATTTAGGCCTACAGTTTCTGAAATATGGCCTAAAGTATGTGAACCTGCATCATCAAATTTTGCAGCATCGGGTGCTTCTCCAATACCTACAGAGTCCATTACAATGACATGTATTCTTTTAAATTTCATAGATTCCATCTCCATTTTCTTTATTACGAACGAGGATGTGCTTGTTTGTAAATTTCCTTCATTCGTTCGTTTGTAATATGTGTATAAATTTGTGTCGTACTAATATCCGAGTGTCCGAGTAATTCTTGCACGATTCGAAGGTCGGCACCCGCTTCTAAAATATGTGTTGCAAAGGAATGGCGCAATGTATGCGGGCTCACTTCCTTTGTAATCATGGCTGTCTGGACAATCTTCTTTAAATTCTTCCAGAAACCTTGACGTGTAAACGGTCCACCTCTGTGATTCAAGAACAAGACATTCGATAACTTCTTCTCGTCTTCTAAAGCAGGCCGTGCATACTCTAAATAGTTTTGAATCCAGTTGGTTGCTTCTTGTCCAATCGGGATAATGCGTTGTTTATTCCCTTTCCCAATCGTTTGTAGGAATCCAAGCTCTAAATGTAAATCACTCAGTTCAATACTGATCAGTTCGCTTACACGCATCCCTGTTGCATATAAGAGTTCGAGCATCGCCTTATCTCTTAAGCCTAGAACCGTTGAGGTATCTGGTACCTCAAGCAACCGGTTCACTTCATCGATACTCAGCGCTTTTGGCAACTGCTTCTTCGGTTTTGGCGGATGAATTTGCTGTGTTGGGTCTCGCTCTACCATTCGCTCTTGCACGAGAAACTGGAAGAACTTCTTCAAGCAACTAATCATGCGACTTGTTGAACTAACAGCATATTCGTCTTTTTTTAATTTCTGTAGAAATAGTACCATTGTCGTATGGTCCACATCTTGAAGACGTGTCACCTTCTGTTCTTCTAAAAACTGAGAAAACTTCTCTAAGTCTCGTTTATAGCTGGAAACCGTATTATCGGATAAGCCTTGAACAGCAATACTATCCAGGAAGTAGTGTATTTCTTTCATCTTCTACCCTTCCTTTTGCTGGCAATTTTTGCAAATTCCATGGAAAGTCAGCCGATGATCCAACACCTGAAAATGAAACTGCTCTAACACTTTCTGTTCCACATAAATGAGAAGGTCCTCTTCCACCTCTTGAATTTGACCACATTTAACACACAATAAATGATGTGCAAAATGTCTGCTAACAGACTGCTTCAAGTGATAGCGACCAATACCATCGTCAAATATATTTCTGGTAACTACCTCTAAATCTGTTAGAATTTCTAATGTTCGATAAACTGTTGCTAATCCAATATCTGGATATTTTTCTTTTACAAACATATAGATTTCTTCAGCAGTCAGTAGTTCATTTAAATGTTCAAGAAGAATCTCAACTGTTGCCTGTCTTTGCAGGGTTAGTTTGAATCCTTCTTCTTGTAACTTCTTTTGAATCCCTTCAATAGAAATAGATGACAAGCGACTCGCCTCCACTCATTATTCTTCAATCAGATGAATAAATCCTTCTTCTTGTGTAATTCGTTTTGCTTTTAACAAGTTTCCAATAGCACGTTTAAATTGTCCTTTACTAATCCCAAAGATTTCTTTGATGACTTTTGGATCACTCTTATCCCAATATGGAAGTGTATGCGTTGGTCGATTCTTCAACATCGCAATAATCATTTCCGCATCATCTCCAATAGCTTCATGTGCTCTTGGTCTCATTGATACATTGAGTACACCATCAGGTCGTAAACCAATTACACGAACAGTAATTTCTTCTCCCAGCGTTGGTTCATATAATCGTTCTGAAGGATGCAAGAACAATTTATATCCTTCCGGAGTTATAATCGTAGTCCCAACAAGGCGCACTTGTGTCACAATTCCAGTTAAGTCTTTATTCAACAGCCCTTTATGACCACGAATCACTTTTTCATTAAGTGCGTTTCCATCCCCCATCGTTGCCCATGTACGATCTTTTTTATCTTTAATCAATGTTACATATAAACGATTATTTTTCTTTGGCCATAACTCTTTCATACTTGGAAGTTCATCCAATGAAACTACCATATCTTTATCTTCTAAACCAATATCTACAAATACGCCTAAGTCTTTTCTGACTTGTGTCACACTTGCCCATCCATAACTTTCATTTGTTACTTCAGGAATATTCAGAGTAAAGACTTTTTTACTAGAAGAATTCTCATATAAGAATCCCGTTACTACATCACCAATTTTGAGTGATTCTGTAGCTTCGTTCTTTTTTAGACGAAATGTCTCTCCACTCTTTTGCACAAAAAAGTACTTTTCGTTTTCATCCGTGATAATGGCTTGAACAACAGTCGATAATTCACTTGTCATAACAAACCTCCTTCTTTTTACATTTGTCCTTTTATTTTACCACAAAATAGGGCTTACAGTCATTTTTATCCTGTAATTTGGGCCTTTTTCTTAAAGGATATGCATGAATCTTTGAAGCACTTACACTTACACTCTCAATTTTATAAAAAAAAGGCTTGAACAAACCTTTTAGATTCGTTCAAACCTTTTTATTTTCAAATGAATTATAAGCGAGCTACTTTCATCATGTTCGTTGTACCTTTAATACCTAAAGGAACACCAGCAGTGATGATTACTAAGTCGTTTTCTTTAGCAGTGTGGTGGTCACGTACTGCTTGAAGACATAATTCAAACATTTCGTCAGTTGATTTAGCGCGATCAACGATTACTGGTTTAACACCCCATATTAATGCTAACGCACGTTGTTGACGTTCTGTTGAAGTGACACCTAAGATTGTTGCGTCAGGACGGAATTTAGAAATCATTTTCGCAGTATGTCCTGATTCTGTTGCAGCAACAATTGTTTTAACTTTTAAGTTTTTAGCGGTATGTGCTACTGAACGACCAATCGCTTCAGCTACATCGTTTTCGTTGAATGCTTTTAATTTGAATTTGTCACGTACACGGATTTCTTGTTCTGTACGAACACAGATATTTGCCATTGTACGAACTGCTTCTACTGGGTAATCCCCTGCTGCAGATTCACCAGATAACATAACTGCATCTGTACCGTCGAAGATAGCGTTCGCTACGTCACCAACTTCCGCACGTGTTGGACGTGGGTTACGTTGCATTGAATCTAACATTTGAGTAGCAGTAATAACTGGTTTACCTAATGTGTTACATTTCTTGATTAACATTTTTTGAACGATTGGAACTTCTTCCGCAGCGATTTCAACACCCATGTCTCCACGAGCAACCATTAAACCGTCAGATAAAGCTAAGATTTCGTCAATATTGTCGATACCTTCTTGGTTTTCGATTTTTGGAATAATTTGAATGTGAGTTGCGTTATGTTCTTCTAATAATTCACGAATTTCTTGAACGTCTGAAGCACGACGAACGAAACTTGCTGCGATGAAGTCAATATCATTTTCAATACCGAAAATAATATCTGCACGGTCTTTTTCAGTGATACCAGGTAATTTTGTTTTAACACCAGGAACGTTAATTCCTTTTTTGTTTTTAACAACACCGCTGTTGTTTACGACGCAGACAATTTCGCCATTTGCATGGTCTACTTCAGTAACAGCTAAACCTACTAAACCGTCATCTACTAAGATAATTGATCCAGGTTTAACATCGTTGATTAATTCTGGATAAGTAATAGAGAATTTTTCTTTTGTTCCTAGCACTTCAGTCATTGAAATACGAACTACATCACCAGTGTGGAATTCAATCGCACCATTTTCCATATTATGTGTACGAATTTCTGGTCCTTTTGTATCTAAAAGAATTGCGATAACGCGTCCTGTTTCTTTACGGATTTTTTTGATTGTGTTGATACGTGCTAAATGCTCTTCATGGTCACCATGTGAGAAGTTTAGACGTGCAACGTTCATTCCTGCTTCTGATAAAGCAGCTAATTTTTCTGGAGCTTCACTAGCTGGTCCAATTGTACATACGATTTTAGTTCTTTTCATTTTATCCTTGACTCCTTTAATTTTTTAGAAAGAAATTTCTTTATTTAGTTGATACAACTCTAAGTTAGGTAAATGTTTGCCGTTTGCTAATGTTTCAACGATATCACTATAGATAATTTCTTCAGCTTTAACGCCAACACACACGCCGCCGATATCTTCTTTTAATAAATCGATTGCTTTGGCACCCATTCGGCTTGCAAGAACGCGGTCACGAGCACTAGGAGCTCCCCCACGTTGAACGTGTCCGAGAACCGTAACACGAGTGTGGAAATCACTATCATATTCACGTAATTTTTGGGCCAGTTCGTCCCCTGACATTACGCCTTCCGCTAGAAGAATTAACGTATGTTTCTTCCCATTTAAACGTCCTTGTTTGATTTCTTTTGCAACAGCTTCTAAATCAAAATCTTGTTCAGGAATTAAAATTTGTTCTGCACCACTAGCAACCCCTGTCCAAAGTGCAATATCTCCAGCACGACGACCCATAACCTCAACGATAAACGTACGAACGTGTGATGTCGCAGTATCGCGAAGACGGTCTAGCGCTTCTAATACAGTATTGATTGCAGTATCGAAACCAATTGTATATTCCGTACCAGGAATATCATTGTCAATCGTTCCTGGAACCCCAACTGTTGGGAAACCAAGCTTCGTTAAAGCAACGGCACCTTGATAGCTTCCGTCACCACCGATAACAACAAGACCTTCAATACCGAATTTCTTTAATTGTTCAATCCCTTTTTCTTGTCCTTCGCGATTTGCGAATTCAGGATAACGCGCAGAATACAAGAATGTACCCCCACGACCAATCATGTCGCTCACGTCAGACGGATTTAATTTACGAATATCACCAGCTACTAAACCGGCAAAACCGTAGTTAATTCCATAGACTTCAAAGCCTTCATAAATACCCTTACGTACAATGGCACGTACAGCGGCATTCATCCCTGGAGCGTCTCCTCCACTTGTTAAAACAGCAATGCGTTTCACAAAGATTCACCTCTTAGATTTATTTTTACTGGAACAAGCCCATTTGTTCTCATTTTATCACTTTTTAGAACAAATGTCTTTCATTTTCATAAACTTTTTCATTTTACAATTTTTATACATTCTTTATCTAAAATGTCGATAAGACTAGGTATTAGCTTTGACTCAAGATTTACACCGTTTGCAAAAGAATTCTTTACAAGCGTCTTACTATTCACAAGGAATAATTCAACAGGTGTCACTCCTTTATATTTGGTCACGAGTTGTTTGATTTCCGTGTATACTTCTGGAGTATGTTTTTCTGGACGAATCGCAATTTGCAACTTTTTAGATGAATCAGTTAGCAACTTATCAGCAAAACTCATAGGATACATACGATTTAACTGCAATTGCCATTGTCCTTTTTGTCCTCTCTTCACACGACCTTCCATAAGGACCATCGTATTTTGTTGAAGATGCTGATAGATTTCAGCAAGTGTTGATGGAAAGACAACTACATCGATCATCCCAGACGCATCTTGAAGTGTGACATACGCCATTTGCTCTCCTTTACGAGTGGAGATTTTACGAATGTCCACAATCAATCCTACAAAACGCATATATCCTTCTTCAAAAACAGTTTGAATGGCTTGAATCCATCCACTCTTCAAAAGAGGATCGTATTTCGAGGAAGGATGTGGCGAAACTGAAAATCCTAGCACTTCGATTTCTTCTCCAATGCGTTGGAGGAGCGGCTCTTCTTCTACATGAGTGAAGGCTACTTCTAAGTCATCCTCAAGTGATAAATTCAATCCATGGAATTTCACACTTTTAGCAACAGCATCCACATTCGCCTTCAGCGTCGCCCGTGTTTCACCAAACTCATCAAAGGCTCCCGCATTAATTAACGCTATTAAAAGTGGTTCTTTTGTATATTGAGCACCCATTCGATATGCAAAGTCTTGGAACCCTTTGAACGGTCCATACTCATAACGGTTCTTCACGATACTTTCAACAAAGTCTCGTCTAATTCCTTTAATACTGTTGAGACCGACAATAACACCACTATCGTTCGCTACGAAATCAGCAAAACTATTATTGATACTTGGTGGCAATATTTTAATCCCTAATTGACGCGCTTCTACAAGATAGTCTTGTAACTTCGATGATTTCGCACTCGCGTTTTGGAACAAGGCTGTAAAGAACGCTGTAGGATAGTTTGCCTTTAAGTACGCCAATTGATAAGACAGCATCGCATAAGCTACTGCGTGTGATTTATTAAATCCATAGTTGGCAAACTTTTCAATGTAGTCGTAGACCGTCTCGGCATCTTCTTGTTTGTATCCTTTTGAAACGGCGCCTTGCACAAATTTTTCTTTTTGTGCAGCGATAGTTTCACTATTCTTCTTACCAATCGCACGACGTAAAATATCCGCTTCTCCTAAAGAAAAACCAGCCATTTCACTTGCAGCTTGCATAACTTGTTCTTGGTAGACCAAAATACCATAGGTTGGTTCAAGAATCCTTTGAAGAGATGCATGCGGATACTGAACGATTTCTGTTCCTTTTTTACGATTAATAAAATGAGAAATTTGCTCCATTGGTCCTGGACGGTACAACGAGAGTACTGCCACTAAATCTTCGAATTCAGTTGGTTTCATTTCCTTCAAAACACGGCGAATACCGTCTGACTCGAATTGAAAAATCCCGTTCGTCTGTGCTTTTTGGAAGAGTTCAAACGTACGAGGGTCGTCTAGAGGAATCTTCGTAATATCCAATTCTTTTTTCGTAATCTTTTGAGTTTGTTGGATTGCCTTATGCAGCAATGTCAGGTTACTTAACCCAAGTAAGTCCATCTTGAGAAGACCCACTTTTTCAACAGCCTGCATCGCATACTGCGTTAGCATCCAATCTGCTTCCTGAAATGACGCCAAATACCCTTTGTCTCGTTTCATTAAAGGAACTGTCTTTGTCAAATCTTCTTGCGATAATACAACACCTGCAGCATGGACTGATGAATGACGAGGAAGACCTTCCAGAGCTCTGGCCACTTGGTATAGTTTGCGATTGCGCTCGCTACTTTCCACATGTTCTCGAAATGCTTTATTTTCTTTATAGGTCTGCTCTAATGTTACTTTCCCTTGAGCGATATTATTTGAAAACTTCTGAACTGTAATGATGTTTTCGCCAAAGACTTTACATACATCACGTATCACTTGTTTCGCTCCAAGCGTACCAAATGTCACGATTTGTGCTACATTTTGATTTCCATATTTTGAAACGATATATGCTAAAATATCTTCACGCTTATCATCAGGAAAATCCAAGTCGATATCAGGCATTGTATAACGTTCACGGTTTAAGAAACGTTCAAATAGCAAGTGATAACGAATCGGATCAACACCTGTAATATGTAAGAGATACGCTACAAGTGAACCTGCCGCAGATCCACGACCAGCTCCGGTTTGAATGCCTTTCTCGCGCGCTTGACGCATAATATCCCAAACGATTAGGAAGTAATCATCAAATCCCATTTCATGAATAACAGCCAACTCTTCTTTAAGACGGTTCACATAAACAGGTGTCGTTACCCCCATCTCCAGCATAGCAGCCTCACATAATTCATAAAGGAACTCTGCACTCGTCTTCCCACCTGGAACTGGGAATTTAGGGAGCATGGTGTCTCTTAGAGGAATCTCTACCACTAAATCTTTTGTAAACTTTTCTAAGTTAGAAAGAAGCACTCCACCTTCTACCACTTGGAACACCTTCGCCATCGAAGTCGCTTCTGGTAAAGATTCACTCCCTGATGCATCTTCTTGAGTAAACGAGAGAGTTTCCCCTAGTCGAATCGCTTGTAAAACCTTCCAAGGGAAATAATCAGTTGTATTTAAATAACGAGAGACGCTAAAGGCAACTGGAATCACACCAGCAGCTTCAATCCCTTCACGCATTGTGTCGAACTCACCGCGTTCAACCATTTCACGAGTAATCCCTACAGCAATCTCAACGCCAGCATACTCTTCCTTCACAGCTCCTAGAACTGCTTCAAGTCTGCCCTTAGAATGCGCCGCAACCCACTCACTATCCATTGGGGGAAGAACGATTTTCACATCCTCGCTATGAGTGGCAATCCACTCCGTCATCTCCTTTGTCCAAGTAAGCCCTTGTTGATAAAGGGTTGAAAGTTTCAGGAGGGATTCGTACCCCTTAGCGCCTTTTGCATAGACGATGAGCATTTCTTTTCTAGAAGCATCACTCTTCCAGGCAACCTCGAATGTACATCCTAGAATCGGTTGAATTCCATTTTGAATACAGCGCTCATAAAACTCCACTGCGCCGTGCAATACACCATCATCTGTTAGGGCCAATTGTTTATAACCTAATAATTTTCCAGTCGCAACATATTCATTTAAACGAATCGTGCTCTTGAGTAATGAATAGCTACTGAATACTTGTAAAGTTGTAAACGGCATAAGGTTCCTCCTCTCATATTTGTCGTCTTATTATAGCATATCTTCCCCATTCGCGCTCCCTTTTGGAAAGTTTTTCAACCCATCTATTGTCAAAAGAATCTCCCTTGTACTATAATGAGAAGTGAAAGAAGGGTTGTCCGTGAAATATATTGTTACCATCGTATGGGGATTGATACTTAGCCAAGTTACTTACTATTTAGGAAGTGCACTCTCTCAAACACCTTACAACGTACAAAGTGCCGTAACCGTAGGAGTACTCGTAACCACAGCTATCTTTATCATCCAACACGTATTTATGAAATCAAAAGAAAACAGAAGTTAAGAGTTGAACCTTAACTTCTGTTTTTTTATTTTATAAGCACACACTAAGAATGTCTCTCTCCTTTTAGCAATGTTCTGTATAAATCGCACAAAAGGACCGTGGGCAAATGAAGAAGCATAGGGATTCTATGGTAGAAGTAATAGCGATTAGTAATCGATGTGAATTACTGACTCTGGAAATTCATTTCCTAGAGTCAGTTTGAAGCTCGGTAGGATTGAGACAAAAGGCTCAATCCGATACAGCTATTATCTCTACCATGAAGAGTTCCCTATGGTTCGTAGTTAGACCGAAGGTCTTTTTCCTTTATTTATGCACAAACATTGCATCGCCAAAACTAAAGAAGCGGTAACGTTCTTCGATGGCGTGCTGATAGGCTTCTAGTGTGAATTCACGACCAAGATAAGCACTGACAAGCATCACAAGCGTTGATTTTGGTAAGTGGAAATTCGTCACAAATGCATCCACCACACGGAACTCATACCCAGGAGAGATGAAAATATCCGTCCATCCACTCGCAGGCACCACATGCCCATCGTTGTCTCTAGCAACCGTTTCTAACGTACGAATCGAAGTCGTCCCAACAGCAATCACTCGTTTACCAGCTTTTTTAGTCGCTTCAATCATATCCGCAGTTTCTTTTGACACATTATAATACTCTGAATGCATCTTGTGGTCTTCAAGAGAATCCACAGAAACAGGTCTAAACGTTCCTAGACCAACATGCAGCGTTACTGGAACAATATTCACGCCCTTCTCACGGATTTTTTGCATTAATTCTTCCGTAAAGTGCAAGCCAGCTGTAGGTGCTGCTGCAGATCCATTTTCTTTAGCATAAACGGTTTGATAACGTTCTTTATCTTCTAAACGCTCTTTAATATAAGGTGGTAAAGGCATTTCCCCAAGAGATTCCAACACTTCTAGGAATACTCCTTCGTATGAAAACTCGATGATACGTCCACCTTGTTCTAATTCTTCGACAACCGTTGCTTTAAGTCGGCCATCTCCAAAAGAAACAACACTACCCACTTTCATACGTTTGGCAGGTTTTACAAGTGTTTCCCACTTGTCACCTTCCGTATTCGTTAATAGTAAGGCCTCAATATGAGCTCCTGTTTCTTCTTTTGTTCCATAAAGACGAGCTGGAAGTACACGTGTGTTATTCACAACAAGTGTATCTCCTTCTTCTAATTCATCTAGTAAATCAGAAAAATGTTTATCTTCAATGCTATGTGTTGTTTTATCCACCACTAATAAACGTGAAGACGTACGGTCTTTCAATGGAGTTTGAGCGATTAATTCTTCGGGTAAATCGAAGTCGAAATCTTTCGTTGTATAGTTCATTTCTATTTCCTTCCTTACGCTAAAGGATATAAGCGCCCTAAGTGAGCATATCCTTCCGGCGTCACCACACGACCGCGTGATGTCCGTTTTAAAAATCCAATTTGTAATAAATAAGGTTCATACATATCTTCAATGGTTTCCGCATCTTCTGAAATATTCGCCGCAATGGCACCAAGCCCAACAGGACCACCATCGTATAAATCGATCATCGCCGTTAATAATTTACGGTCAATATGATCTAACCCTTTAGCATCTACTCGCAAGACTTTTAGGGCTTGTTGCGTAATTTCTTTTGAAATCATCCCTTCTTCGTATACTTGAGAAAAGTCACGTACACGCTTTAAGAGACGATTGGCAATACGCGGTGTCCCGCGAGAACGAAGCGCAATCTCAAGAGCGGCTTCATCCTTAATTTCACTATCAAAGACATTTGCACTGCGTTTAACAATCTCAGACAGAGAAGCCTCATCGTAGTATTCCATATGTTCTACGATCCCGAAACGGTCACGAAGCGGTGCAGAAAGTGCCCCTGCACGAGTTGTTGCTCCAATCAACGTAAACGGCGGCAATGGAAAATGCACCGGATGCGCAGTTGGCCCTTGTCCGACTACGATATCCACAAAGAAATCTTCCATCGCTGAATACAGCATCTCTTCCACTACACGTGGCAATCGGTGAATCTCGTCGATAAATAAAACATCTCCTGCTTCTAAGTCGTTTAAAAGAGCGACTAAGTCTCCTGGGCGTTCAATCGCTGGCCCACTGGTTGTCTTAATACCAACTTCTAATTCATTAGCAATGACCATCGCAAGTGTCGTCTTCCCAAGCCCCGGAGGTCCGTATAGTAACACGTGGTCCAAGGCTTCAGAACGACTACGCGCCGCTTGAATATAAATGGCAAGTTCTTCTTTTACTTTTTGTTGCCCGATATATTGTTGTAACGTCTGTGGTCTTAGTGATAACTCGTCTTGTACTTCCACTTCGTCAGGCGGGTTTTGGTCAATAAAACGTTCTTCTTCCACGATAATCCTCCATTATTTCATCAATAGTTTAAAGGCCACTTTTAATGCCTCTTGCGTCGTACTTGGAGCAGCAGCTTCCAGTGACTTCCAAATCTTTGTAATTTCTTTTGCAGAATACCCAAGGCCCAGTAATGCTTCTTTCGCTTCCTCAAGAGTGGCTTGGTTCGTTGAAACGACTGCTTTCGTTGTTTCCTCTGGTAGTGCTTCAAACTTCCCTTTCAAGTCAAGAATAATTTGTTGCGCTGTTTTCTTCCCAACTCCTGGGAATTTCGTTAAATAAGTGACATTCCCACTTTCTACAGCGTTCACGAATCCTTCTGTATCGTCATTTGCTAAAATACTCATCGCACTCTTTGGACCAATACCAGAAACACTAATTAATCGTTGGAATAATTCGCGTTCTTCGCTTGAGATAAATCCGTATAATGTAATCGAATCCTCACGAACAACTTGTTGTACTAAAACTTTAATTTGTTTTTTTAGAGAATCTTGCAAGCGGTATGGGTTTGCAAATACCACTTGATACCCTACGCCATGCACATCGATAACAATAGCTGTTGGTAAGATATGCGCTAACTCACCATTTAAATATTCATACATGAATAATACTCCTTTTTATGTCTATATCAGTACAATTCTAGCATAACAGGAAGGTCTAGGGCAAATGTCTGTTCGTATACTGTTCAAAAAAAGCAGCCTCCTTCAAAGAGAGACTGCTTCCTTAATTTAAGTTTGAAATTTAATTATGCATTTAATAATGCTTCAGCTTGTTTTTCAAGTCCTGCTACTACTTCATCGCTTAATGTAACAACACCAGTTCCCCAGGCTTCTGGGTTAATTGTTGCAGCTGTGAAATCACCTACTACTTGCATGCGTACAAATGGTAATAATGATTGATATGAAGCGAATAATTGATCATGCCCAGCTGCTGCTAATGCAGATACTGTTACTACTTTATCTTGTAAAATAGAAGGTCCACTTGGGTTTGATAAATCTAGAGCACGACTCATCCAGTCAATTAAGTTTTTCACTGTTCCTGGAATAGCAAAGTTATACACTGGTGAGAAAATCCAAATAGCATCTGCTTTACCGATAGCATCGCGTGCTGCTTGTACTTCAGGTAATACTGGAGTTTCTAAATCTTGGTTCATTAATGGAAGGTTTGAGTAGTCTAAGTATGATACTGTTGCTTTTCCTTCTAAAAGTTGTTCTGCTTTTTTAGCCATTTGGTGGTTAAAACTTCCTTTACGTAAGCTTCCTACTACAAATAAAATGTTTTTCATATTAAATTCTTAAATTCCTCATTTCTTTTTCGTTGTTTTTCCAAGAAAGCGACGTCTTCTCTCTTGGCTTAATTAAAGATTATCATCACTTAAATATTAAAGCAATTTATTTGCTCATAAAAAATTATTATAAATTTAGAACCTCTAACAATGAACCAGAACCCTTGCTATCAAGAGATTTCTCAAATAGAAATCTAATAAATAATCTTTCGGATGAGATATATTATTTAATAATAAAGTATATAAATTTACTCCATTCTCATAATAAGAACATCAGCCGGAATATGAATATTTTGTGAAATTCACCGAAAATTCATATCTGTTTTTGAAAGAATCTAGTTCTTTCCGTGAAATGTAGTAAAACTAATTGTCTTCCATAAATAGCCTACGATACATTTAATATAATCTTAACAATTAGGAGTGATTTCATTTGGAAAAACGTTTAACACGTAATGTAAAAGAAAAGAAAATTATGGGAGTTTGTGCTGGTGTAGCTGATTACTATGGTATCGATGTTTCATTAGTTCGTATCGGCTGGGCAATATCTGTCTTAGCTGCAGGAACTGGAGCTTTAGCATACGCAGTTTTATCATTTGTACTTCCTGAAGGTGAATAATCGTTTTAAGTAAAAAAGCAGGTTTTAAACCTGCTTTTTTTGTGCTTTAGAAATATTCTATCTTCTTTTATGTAGTTGAGTTCGCCATCGCAGAAATCGCGAAGTCTCGCACCGCTCAGTAGCTTATTGATGTTCTCTTCATCACCTGTGATTCGGGAATATCTAATAAGCCTATATAAATAGAAAAACGACTCGCGATGCGAGTCGTTTTTGTCTTCTGTCTTTCTCTTGAAATCGGGCTCCAAAGTGCAAAAGCTCAAGCCTTTCTCACTTTGTCCGCACGACTATACTAGTCGCTTACGGCAAAGTTCGAACCGTCATCGCTTTTGAGCGCGCTTTGTCGCACCTTAGTTTTCCATCAACGCTTGGTTAGCTGTGATAATAGCTAGTTTGTAGACGTCTTCTTCGTTACATCCACGTGATAAGTCAGAGATTGGTTTGTTTAATCCTTGTAAGATTGGTCCGATTGCTTCGAAGTTACCGAAACGTTGTGCAATTTTGTATCCGATGTTACCTGATTGGATTTCTGGGAATACGAATACAGTTGCTTGTCCAGCTACTGGTGAGTCTGGAGCTTTTTGTTTACCAACGCTTGGTACGAATGCAGCATCGAATTGTAATTCTCCGTCGATGTTGTAGTTTGGAGCTAATTCTTGAGCGATTTTAGTTGCTTCAGCTACTTTTAATGCTTCTTCAGATTTAGCAGAACCTTTAGTTGAGAAACTTAACATTGCAACGTTTGGTTCAATACCGAATAATTCAGCTGTTTTAGCAGATTCTACTGCGATTTCAGCTAATTCTTGTGCGTTAGGGTTAATGTTGATTGCGCAGTCTGAGAATAAGTATTTCTTAGATTTGTCGCTGTTGATCATAATGAACGCACCACTTGTACGAGATACTCCTGGTTTTGTTTTGATGATTTGTAATGCTGGACGTACAGTGTCCCCTGTTGAGTGAACCGCACCAGATACTAATCCGTCTGCTAAGCCCATGTATACCATCATTGTTCCGAAGTAAGTTACGTCACGTAATAATTTTTGCGCATCTTCTTCAGATACTTTACCGTTACGACGTGCTACAAAACTTGCTACCATTTCAGCATATTTATCGTCCGCATAAGTTTCAGGATCGATAATTTCTAAATGAGAAATGTTAAATCCACGAGCTTCTGCTACTTCATTAATAGCATCTACATTTCCAAGTAAGATTGGTTGGCAAAGTCCATCAGCTAATAAACGAACTGCTGCACCGATAATTCTTGGTTCATCTCCTTCTGGAAATACGATTTTAACGTCTTTCCCTTTCAATTTAAGTGATAATTCTTCAAATAATTCCACGGATATCCCTCCAAAAATTTGCTATCTTAATAATACACTAAATACTTTTAAAAAAACAGTACAATGTTAAAACAATCATCAAAAAAACAGCTGTACTAATTTGTAAGCAATATGAAAATAGTACAGTTTCATTTCATAAAAATTTCTACTTAGCAAAACACCGCTAGTATGCTATACTTAGAGAGTGTTTTAGTAAGGAGGAAGGCTTTGTGCGATCATATGCAAAAAAATTAATGGATACCGCTATTCTGGCTGGTCAAATCATGCTTGAATGCAATGCGGAATCGTATCGCGTGGAAGAAACAATGAACTATATTCTCTCCACTTCAAACTTTGAAACTTGCGAAGCCTTCGCAATGGCGACTGGAATCTTTGCAACGCTCGATGATGACTGCATCGATTCTATTACAGAAATCCGCCGTGTTCCAAATCGTGACACAAATTTAAATCGTATCTATAAAGTTAACGCCATTTCTCGTCAATTAGTGACAAAAGAAATCGACCTTGATACGGCTTATCAACGATTACAAGATTTAAAAGAATCCGAATATCCACAGTGGTTAAAAGACTTAGGCCTTATTCTGATGTGTGGGTTCTACGCTGCTCTATTTGGAGCAACGCCAATTGAACTCGTCATTGCATCCGTAGCAGCGATTATCATGCCATTTGTTTATAAGTTAGATCCGAAATTAAAATTAGGAACATTCGTGTTGAACCTCATCTCGATTATTCCTGCGATTGTCATTATCATTTTGATTCAGAAACATTTCGTTCCGGACGCTCGAATCGGCATCTCCATTGTAGGATTAATCATGCCGGCCGTTCCTGGAACCGCCATTACAAATGCCATTCGCGATACATTACGCGGAGACTACAACTCAGGAGCAGCCCGGGCAATTGAAGCGTTTGTGACGGCTCTTTCCGTCGCTATTGCTGTTGCTTTGGGACTCGTCTTAGCAGGAGGTGCAAATCCCTTATGATTTATCAAGTGATTAGTGCTCTCATCGCTGTCTACTTCAGTTGTATTGTCTTTGAAGCACCAAAACGACTCCTCATTCATATTTCGATTATTGGAGGCATTGGTTGGTTTGTATATCTCTTCTTCTTGGATAGTTCTGGATTACAACTAGCTACTTACTATAGCGGCCTTACAATTGCGTTTTTATCGCACTTAGCAGCACGCTATTTTAAAGCTCCCGTAACGGTATTCTTTATCCCTGGATTTTTCCCACTCGTTCCTGGTGCAGGCATGTATCGTACCGTATACGCCTTCTTTGTAGGAGATGTTGAAAAAGGAAAATTCTTCTTCGGTCAAACAATGATTACTGCCGGGATGATTGCACTTGCTATCTTTACGGTCGATTCGATTTTCCGTCTGTATTCGCATTGGCAATCTTCACGCCGTCAATCAGCAAACTAAATAAACCTTAAAAACTGCCAAAATTTTTTGGCGGTTTTTTTATACATAAACCGAAGATTTAGAGATTAAATTCATTGCTATTAAAAACTTTAGATTCCGTCCCTTTGGGATATCTTCATGGTAGGGATAAGAGCTTTACCGGTTCGAGCCGATGTCTCTCACCTACTGAGCCTCAATGAGTCTCTACGGAATAAATTCCTAGAGTCTCATATTCGCATCAGTTACGAAACGCTCTTACTCCCACCATAGAATCCCAAGGGACTCCATCTTTTTTCATAAAATCTGTGGTCTCTAAACCTTCTTGTTTAAAGACATAATTGAGTTTTATTATTTAAATCTGCTTTGCGGATGAAGATTGTCATTCCTCATTTTGTTAAGAAAAAGTGACTGTGTATGGACAGATTGCAGGTTCTGTGGTTCAATAAATGTATCAGGGTGTCATAGCTCAGTTGGATAGAGCAAGCGTTTCCTAAACGCTAGGTCGGGGGTTCGAGACCCTTTGACACCGCTAGAAAAAAATCCACTGGTTAAACCAGTGGATTTTTTGTTCATTATCTACAATTCTCTTCTACCCATTCAATAGCACGCCAGGCACGTCCTGGAATATCATTTCCATGATTTCCCACTTCCAACGTAAACTGGAAATCACCTGCTTGAAATTTCGGCTCATAAAAATCTTTTAATGCTATCGTATTTAGAGTTTGGTCTGCTGTTAAATTCGTCGCAGTCGTTCCTTCTTGGTCTCCCACACTCATGTATAATTTTGGATGAGCGGCTTTAAAAGGATGTTCTTTTAAATAGTCCAGAAAATCAGGAAACCACAGCGATGAAGAACAGCTGAGGGCGGTCCCAAATAAATTAGTGTTCACCGCTGCGTACAGGCTGAATAATCCACCTAGCGAATAACCACCGATAACTCTCTTTTCTTCGCTTGAGGCAAAAGCATATTTACTCTCACAAAATGGAATAACATGTGTTGCGAAAAACGAAAGATGTTCTGCAGCTTTCCCACCGAAATCCATCGGCATGCTTTCTGACGCCTGGAGAGGCCACGGTGTATAATCATCTGTTCGATTATTTGCATTTATGAGTACAAAATTGAGTGCAGGTTGATGTTTGCGAATCCAATGATTAAAAGGTTCTTCGAATTGATCTCCATCTAAAAAATAAATGGTCGTAGCATCTTTGACATTGGAACGATAAACATATAGCTTCACTCCCTCAATTTCTTGTTGGATCCATACAGAATTTTTAACCATGGCGATTCCCTTTCTACTGCTTATTCTCCACTATTTTAACAGTTTTCCTCGCGCTTGATAAGCCCAAATGAAAAGACGTCAGAGATAAACACTGACGTCTAATTGTTGTTATATCAATTTAACGGACAATTTGTCCCGATTTTTGGTTCATAAATTCAAAGACTTCATCTTCATTGAATGGATTCCAGTCTCCAAAAACAGTATGTTTTAAGACTGAACTTGCAGTTCCAAAGTCAACAATTTGTTGGCTATCCCACCCTTTTAGAACGCCGTTTAGAATTCCTGCAGCAAAGGCATCTCCTCCACCTACTCGGTCGATGATTGGATTAATGTCATATAGTTTAGACTCTACGAATGCTCCATCTTCACCTACGAAAAATCCTTGTAATTCGTTATGATTTGTTGAAATGACATTTCGTTTTGTTGAATACAACACTTTAATATTTGGATATTTTGCTTGAATTCGTTTGTAAATTTCTTCTAGGGAAACATTTTCGTCTTCTGATGCAACTTTCAAGAAATGAATCGCATCTAATCTACCTGCAGAAAGAATATCTACATACGGTAAAATTTGTTGGAAACAAGGATAGGCTTCCTCATAACTCCAAAGCTTACTACGGTAGTTCATATCAAAACTTACACGACATCCATATTCTTTTGCCTTACAAACGACTTCAACGGTCCATGATTGCCATTTCTTCGAAAGTGCTGGCAAAATTCCAGAAATATGCAACAAATCCACACCTTTGAAAATTTTATCTAGATTCCAGCAGAGTTCGTTCACAACAGAGATACTAGAGTATAAACGATCATATGTAACGCGAGAAGCACGTCCTGCATTCCCCTGCTCTAAAAAGTATGTTCCTAATCTTCCATATTCTGTCGCAACCAAATCTGTATTGATTCCATTCATTCGTAATCTGGAACTGACAGCGTCGTTTAAAGGGTTATCTTGAGGTAGAACTGTTGCTACCGAGACATTATGACCAAAGTGAGCTAACGAAATTCCAACATTTGCTTCAGCTCCACCATAGCACACCCTAAACTCTTTTGTACTCTTTAACCGTACATCTGCTGCGGTCGATAATCTTAATAAAATTTCACCTAGAGTTATTACTTTCATCTCTATATCTCTTCTCCAATTTTCAATTGATAGATAAAGAATCGAAGCTCTCACTTCGATTCCTTTTATGTTCTTTAATTATACTCCAGAATAAGCTGCGAAACCACCATCAATTGGTAAAACTACGCCATTAACAAAGCTTGAAAGAGTTGAATCTGCAAGGAAGAATACTCCCCCTACTAATTCATTTGATTCACCAAAGCGTCCCATTGGTGTATTGCGTAAAATTTTATCCGCACGCGGAGTTGGATTTCCATTTTCATCAAATAGTAGTCTTTCATTTTGAGCAGTAACTAAGAATCCTGGGGCAATCGCGTTGCAACGGATTCCTACTTTAGAGAAGTGAACCGCTAACCATTGAGTGAAGTTACTGATCGCTGCTTTTGCTCCTGAATACGCTGGAATTTTTGTTAAAGGAGTGAATGCATTCATACTTGAAATATTGATGATGTTTGCTCCTTCTTTTCCAACCATATCTTGTGCAAAAACTTGTGTTGGTAATAATGTACCTAAATAGTTTAAGTTGAATACAAATTCAATTCCTGCTTTATCTAAGTCAAAGAATGTTTTTGTTTCGGCACTTAATCCAACTTCATGGAACTCATTATCTGTTGTTGCACGTGGGTTATTTCCTCCAGCACCGTTTACTAAAACATCTACGGTACCAAGATCCTTATTCACCGCTTCGCGAACAGCTTCTAATGATTCTTTTTCAAGTACGTTCGTTTTATATGCTTTTGCGATACCGCCTTCAGCAATAATTTCATCTGCAAATTTTTGTGCAGCTTCTTGGTTTAAGTCTAGTAAAGCTACCTTTGCGCCTTGTTTACCAAAGCTTTTTGCGAGTTCACCGCAAATTACTCCACCGGCACCGGTAATGACTACGACTTTATTTGTAAAATCAAAAAATTGTGTCATGTTTTTTCTCCTATTGTTTTGCATTTTTAGCTACGGCTTCAGCTAAACCGTGAAGGTAAGTAGCACCTAGAGCTCGGTCAAATAATCCATATCCTGGGCGACCTGTTTCTCCCCAAATCATACGACCATGGTCCGGACGGATTGGGCCTTCCCAGTTTGCATCATGAAGAGCTTTAACCACTTCATACATATCAATTGAACCGTATTCTGTTGGGTGTGCTGATTCTTCGAATGATTTGCCTTTTCCTGTTAAACGAATGTTACGAGCATGCATAAAGTTTACACGATTACGTTTCAACATTTCTTTTAACATTTCAACAGCATCGTTGTTTGGATCAGAAGCATATGAACCTACACAAACAGTTACCCCATTATTTGGGCTATCGTATAATTCTACAAATCTTACAAGATTTTCTTTGCAAGTAATAATACGAGGTAATCCAAAGATGCTATAAGGTGGATCATCAGGATGGATTGCCATTTTCACACCAGCTTCTTCTGCTGCTGGAATGACACGTTTAATGAAGTACTCTAAATGTTCCCAAAGTTTTTCTTCGTCTACTTTAGAATACTCATCCATGATAGCTTTCATTTCATCTTTTGTATAACTTGAATCCCAACCTGGCAGTGATAATTCCCCTTTTACTGGATCCATTTTCTTAGCCACTTCTTCATCGAAGATTAATGCATTAGAACCATCTGGAAGATCATACGCTAGGTCAGTTCGTGTCCAGTCAAATACCGGCATGAAGTTATAACATACGACGTTAACTCCTTCTGCTCCTAAGTTTTTAATTGTTTGAATATAGTTATCTATCAATTGATCTCTTGTCGATTTTCCAAGTTTAATATCTTCATGAACTGGAACACTTTCAATAACAGACAATTTTAATCCTGAAGCTTCAACATCTTGTTTTAATTGACGAATACGTTCACGACTCCACACTTCTCCAACTGGAACATCATAAATCGCTGTTACAATCCCTTTCATACCAGGGATTTGTCTAATATTCTCTAGAGTTACCTGATCATCATGTCCGTACCAACGGAATGTCATTTCCATTTTTATTCCTCCTTTAGTTCAATCCAAAAAATTCTTTAGCATTTTTATAGCAAATGGCTTCTAAGAACTCTGTAATTAATTTTTCATCATAAGGGATTCGACCACTTTCAATCCATTCCGTTACAAGTGAAACAAGAATTCGACGGAAGTAATCATGTCTTTGATACGATAGGAAGCTTCTTGAGTCAGTTAACATTCCTACAAAATTCCATAATAAGCTTTGATTTGCTAGTACTAGCATTTGTTCTCTCATTCCTTTTTCAGTATCCGAGAACCACCAAGCTGCACCAAATTGTAAACGTCCTTTAATTCCTTCTTCGTTTGCTTGGAAGTTGGCGAGCGTATTGGCCAAAATGTCGTTGTACGATGGATTTAAGTTATAGAAAATACATTTTGGAAGACGATTCGATTCTTCTAATGCATTTAATAATTGGTTTAAAGCCAGTGCTAGATGCGTTTGATCTCCTGTTGAATCAAATCCTGCATCTACACCAATTTCCTCAAAGTACTTACGGTTTGTATCTCGAACTGCACCAAAGTGAACTTGTGTCACTAGATGGTGTTTCTTGTACAACCCACATAAGGCAATAAACACTTCTGTTTGCCATTGTTGGATTTCTTCAAGAGTAGGTACTTCTCCACGAATCACTTTTGCAAAAATTGCATCTAGTTCTTCTTTTGAAGCTCTCTTATACAAGATTTCTCCAAAACTAATATCACTTGCTTTACATCCGTTTGCCACAAAGAATTCGATACGTTGTTCCAAAGCTTCCACAAAGCTATCAAACGAACCAACTTCTACGCCAGTTACTTCTTGTAATCTAGTCACAAAGTTAGCGAATTTTGGATGTGACACAAAGGCTTCATCCGGACGGAATGTTGGTGCAACAACTGTATCGAAAGCCGTATCTTCTGCAATCTTTTGATGCCATTCGAGCGAATCAAGTGGATTGTCAGTTGTTCCAATGAATTCCACGTTTGCACGTTTAATCAATTTTCTTGGACTCAGTTGTTCTTCTGCAATGGTTTGATTCATACGGTCATAAATCTCTTTCCAATTATCAGGCGTCACATAGTCATCAATACCAAAAACTTGTTTCAATTCTAAATGACTCCAGTGATATAAAGGATTTCCAAATGCCTTAGCCAACGTTTTAGCCCATGCTTCGAATTTTTCTTCAGGAGTTGCGTCCCCTGTAATCAAACGTTCACTCACACCATTTGCACGCATTAGGCGCCATTTATAGTGATCTCCGCCAAGCCATACTTGTACGGCATTCTCAAATGGTTTATCCTCAAAAATTTCTTGAGGAGATAAGTGACAGTGGAAATCTTCAATTGGAAGATGTTCCACTACTCTATATAAGTCTTCCGCAACCTTACTTTGTAGTAAAAAATTTTTACGATTAAAAGTCATAATTAGTCCTCCAACGCACTGACGAATTCTTTAGCAATGCGTGTTACACTTTCATATCCTTCTGTTGCCACTTTTGCACCAAGAGCGCTTCCGACACCGACTGCAACAGCACCTTTTTCTTTCCACTCTTTAATGTTTGCAAGAGATACGCCACCTGAAGGCATTAAGTTAACATTTGGGATTGGGCCATGAATATCTTTAATAAATGAAGGTCCTAAAACTCCACCAGGGAATAGTTTGATGATTTTTGCTCCACCATTCATCGCTTGCACGATTTCTGTCGTAGTTGCACAACCTGGGAAGTAATCGATATGAGCATCATGAGCGACTTTTTGAATATGCGCATCATAATGAGGACTTACTAAAAACTCTGCTCCAGCAGCAATAGCTTCTTTAGCTAATTCAACTGTCATAATCGTTCCAGCACCAATCACTACTTCTGAATTTTTTGCATAAAAAGCTTTCAATTCAGCAATTGCTTTAGAAGCCTCAGGTGTTGTATAAGTTACTTCAATATTTTTAATGCCACCCAATACTGAGTGTTTTGAAATTTCAATTGCGTCATCTGATGATTTCCCCCGAATAACTGCAAAAATATAGTTCTGTTTTAATTGTTCTAATACACTTGTCATAAGCTTTTTCTCCTTCTAGTAAAAAAATAAAAGTCATCTGTTATATCTATGATACATCAGATGACTTTTGGTGTCAATGACAATATTCGGTTGATATCGTCTATTTCATCAGACGATTTAATCATACGATAATGTTCGTCTATTATCTGCTAAATGCAGTAACATCGCGTCTCTGGCAGCGACAGCATCTCGATTTTTAATTGCTCTTACAATTTCTCTATGAGCACGAATCGTATTTGCTTTGCTTTGCTCACTTGTAAAGAAATCATTATACAACTTAATCGATTGAATAATAATTGGAATCAGTTGCTGCATCGCTACATTACGACTAGCCTCAGCAATCGCACTATGAAATTGAATATCCAGTTTAAAGTGAATATCTCCATCCGAATGAATTTCTTTTTCCAAGGCCTTTTCAAGCCTTTCTAGAACAGCCACTTCTTCATCCGTAATATGCTGCGCGGCAAGACTCGCCATCTGAGGCTCAATCAAGAAGCGTACTTCAAATAAGTCTTGTGTCAACTTCATATGATTATCGATTTCACCAAAACCTAATGGATCTATTACAGTCTCCGTTAAACTCGTAATATAAGTTCCAGAACCTTGACGTACTTCCAAGATATTCTTTGAAACTAACATTTTCACTGCTTCACGTAACGTACTACGACCCACTTCTAAATCTTGTGCCAATGTATATTCATTCGGCAACTTGTCTCCGACTTTTAAATCATTTTTTTCAAAATATTCGACAATTCTATTTGCGGTTTGTTCCACTAAAGAAACAGTTTTCTCTTTCATATCTATTCCCCATTCGTCACTTTTTCGAACCTATTCTAACAGTTCTCACTCTATAGCTCAAACCATTAGAATAGCTTTCGAAAAGTACTTACTATTTTTTGTAGTTATAGTCTGGAATAGCATTCCAACGATTTCTAAATAGTTTCACAATTGATTTTGGATTTCTATCCCTTGTGAATAATCCTTTGTGGTTTCCTTGGATACGAATTAATGCGTAACTGTTTGTTTCAAAATCCGCAAAGTTCCAAACATGTTCACCAACAAAGTTTTCGAGTTCATCAAATACTTCATGACTCATTTGATGGAATCGTTCTTGATACTCTTCTGTATATGGAACATCCCAATTTGAATGATAGCCTGGTAAAGTATCTGCACCATACTCAGTCATAATGATTGGTTTGTCTGGATATTTTTCTTGCCATTCCTTCAACTCTTTACGAAGCCCTACGCGTGCCCCTTCAATATCCCCATGGTTAAGATACCAACCATAATAACGATTCAAGCAAAGCACATCAATCAATGGAGAAATTAAATCCTGTTCTGGTGTTGCCATCATAATATTCACAACAGTTGTTGGACGTTTTTGTGGATCTAACTCTTTCACATATTTGACTAAAGGCTCGAAGTATTTATCCGCACCTTCACCAGCACCATCTGGTTCGTTCGCGACACTCCATAAAACCACACATGCATGGTTCTTATCACGGGCCACTAATTCTTTAAGTGCAAGTTTGTGATTTTCCATTGTTTGATAGAATTCCCATGTCTTAATCGGTTTAGTTCCTCCGCTATTCATACTTAGTGCAGCAGTAAAGTTTGCAAACAAACCGACTGCTGGAACTTCATCTATCACTAAGAATCCCATACGGTCTGATAAACGCATCATCTCTTCTGAATATGGATAGTGAGCCGTTCTGTATGAGTTAGCTCCCACATTCTTCATTAAATTCAAGTCCATTAAGTTTACTGCTTCGTTAAAACCACGACCATTTACATAACTATCTTCGTGTTTCCCGAATCCTTTGAAGTATACCGGTTTGTCGTTTACTAAGAACTGACCTTTTTCAACACGAACCGTACGAACTCCAAATAGTTCTTCATATTCATCTACTAACTCGTCTCCAGCAAATAACTCGACTTTTGCTGTATAAAGGTAAGCATCTAATACTTCCCAGCGACGAACATTGACTATCTCAAGTTCAGACTCTGCCTCACCCTTAGCTACCACTTCACCATCTTCATCTAAAAGTGTTACTTTTGCGGTTCCACCATTAGCAGTATGCTCTACCACTACCTTCACAGTCGCATCATTTTCATGAACATCGTAAGTAACTACAATATCTTCAATACGCGCTTTAGGAAGAACTAATAATTGAACAGGACGTTGAATCCCAGCATAGTTAAAGAAGTCGAAGTTCTCTGAAACTTTCTTCTTCACAGTACCGTCCGGTAATACTTCTTCAGAATAGTTGCCGACTGGTAAAGTTGTATGATCTAAAATATTGTTGGCACAAACACTAATCAATAATTCTTTTTCTCTTGTCAATTCTTCAGGAATACGAACTTCAAATGGTGTAAACCCACCGATATGTTCTCCTAATAATTGACCATTCACATATACTTTTGCTTGATGGGTTACAGAACCAAAACGAAGCACTAATTCTTCATCTGATTCGAAAGAAGGAACCGCAAAAGTACGCTCATACCAGTTATCTCCAATAAAATATCTTTTTTCAGATTCAACTGCTACATCATTAAATGAACTTGGTACGACCATTAAGTCTTCAGTAGAAAGTCGTGGATCCAATCCTGGGACGTATTCACCTTGCTTAAAATTCCAAATCCCATCTAACGAATAACGTTTTCTCTTTGCATTTAAAACTGGATATAACATCGACCATCCCTCTTTCTATAATTTAGCTTGCCATTTTTCTGTCCACACTAACTCGTTTGGAGTTCCTTTGAATTCAGATTTCCCTTCAAGTTTATCAATTACAGCTTTGACTGTATTCTCATTCCCATGGTATGCATTCACAAATGTTTTAACCATTGTTGCATCATGTAAATGAGTTGTAAAGTTTGTAGACACAAATACAGTTGGTGCTTCATGTACATACCAAGGCACTTCATTCGACATAGCTGTCTTCCATTGAATACGGTAGTTATTTTGTGCACCATAACCAATTACGTTTGCAACCACTAGCGCTAAATCAACTGTATCTCTATACTCTAGTGTACGTCCTTTGATACGACTATTTCCATCATTAACCATTACTTCATATCCGCGACTAGTTAATTCATCTACGAAGCGGTTTAAAACTGAATCATCATTAGCCATGATTCCACCTTTTTCACCATCTAAGTAATACAAGCGTACGCGTTTATGATCCACTGGATTAATCGGTAAGTTTTGTTGCGTATCTTTAACAAGAGTGATTCCGCGGTCAGCTGCTTGTTTTTGCCACTCTAAGTGTTCAGCACAACCAATGACTTCTAACTCTTTCTTATCTTTTAACAATGTTCCGTTTGCTTGTTTTTCAGGAAGATTTAATTTTGCTTTCAATCCTAAAATACGACGAAGAGCGTCTGTCATACGTTCTTCAGTAATGACTCCATTGTGATATCCTTTTAACATGAAGTTAAAGTCTTCTTCCATATTGTTGAAGAATAAGAACATGTCACATCCTGCAGCAATTGCTCCTGGAACATAGTCCTCGCGCCGCATCGCACTTGTCATTCCTAACATGTGGCTTGCATCTGTAATTACCATTCCGTTGAAGTCTAGTTTTTCTTTTAGTAAATCTTGAATTAGTTCTTCAGCAAGTGTTGCTGGCATTACATCTTTATCTTCAAGACATGGGCGAAGTGCTTTTTGATATTCAGGCAATGCGATATGTCCTGCCATAATCATTTCCACACCGTTGTCGATATGGTTGCGATACACTTTACCAAATGAATTTTCCCACTCTTCTACAGATAATTCATTCACACCTAAAATTAAGTGTTGGTCACGTTCTTCAGTTCCATCTCCAGGGAAGTGTTTCACACAACAAACTACTTCACGTTCTGCTTTTAATCCTTCCACGTATGCGTTCGTATATTTAATGACATCTTCAGCAGTTGTACCGTACGCACGAGTATTAACGATTGTATTCCTCCAGTTTTGTAAAATGTCCACGCATGGGTCAAAGTTTACGTTTACCCCAAGAGCAGTCTCTTCACGAGCAGATACAAGTCCTGCATGATAAGGAACCCAAGGATCGCGACTTGCTTCAGATTGCGCACCAGAAGAAATATAAGTACCACCTTTAACGGCGCCGTCACCACCTGAATCGCAGTTTGCAGCCACTAATAATGGAATTTTTGTTTGAGATTGAAGATTATTAATCAACCCTTGAACATCTTCTGGGCTACCGTTCATATATCGGACACCACCGATATGGTATTTTTCAAGAATTTCTTTGTTGCTTAAGTTATTTCCACTAAAAGCATCTCCTCCGAAGAAGAATAAGTTTGTAAATAATTGTCCTACTTTCTCTTCATCTGTCATGCCTTTAATTGTTGACTCCACCCATTCAATTTGACTTGGATTCAAGTTATAAGGTTTTTTTGATAAATCTACTAATCTTGCCATTTTACTTCCTCCTATAATGACGGAGCGTTAATGAATTATGCTTTTTGTTTTGCTAATGACTCAGCTTTGATTCTAGCAATTTCACTTTGAATTTCTTCCATTTTCTCTTTGTTTAATGGATAGAATTTCATTGCGATAATATTACAGAAGTATCCGAACATAATAAACCCGCAGAACATTACCAAACCGATAAATTTCAATTCTGGCGTTAATGGTGTGTCCACCTGAGGTAATTGTTCAGTAAATCCAATAGATGCACATAGGATACCAACAAATGCAGAACCGAATGAAGAAACGATTTTATCAACAGCACTGAATAATGTTCCCATTAAACCAGGTACATAACGTCCTGAACGATATACTTCGTAGTCCGCACAGTCAGCTGTCATAGGAATTACCATTGTACCAGCTAAACCATTTGCCCCTTGTGCTAAGATAAATAATGCTAAGAATGCAATTGTAAAGAATGATAATCCTGTGAATCCTTCAGCTCCAGGTAGTGAGAATGTTGAAGGATCCGCTACATAGAATAACCCAAATAATAATCCATAAAGGATAATACCAGCCCATGAACCTAATAATAGTGCTTTTCTTTGTCCAAGTTTTTGAGCGATAAATTTAACCCCAAGAATCATAATTAAAATCTTAGGAATCAATGTATATTGGTTAAATGTATTAAACAATTTATAGTTTCCACAAATAATACCAAAGATAATAACTGATACTGTAGCATTAGAAGTAACTATAGCTGCTAATTTATCTGTTGATGCTGATACTACTAACATTTGAATAGCTCGGTTATTTTTTAGTACATCCCAGTAGTCTCTAAAGGTAACTTTAACAGGTTCGCCAGTACCAAAGAATTCTGTACGGTCTTTATCTTTAAGTGCAAAGATTGCTAACCAAGTGAAGATAACTGTTACAGGAGCAATATACAGCCATAATTCTTGGAACATTTCAGCAGTGAAACCACCATATTTTGGCACTAAGTGTTGAGCAACAAAACCAGGTACTAAAGCGAATAATGTTGCGTTATAGATACCATCATAAATACCAAATGTTGGACGTTGTTTAGGGTCATTTGTTAAACAACTTTGAGCTGATTTAGTTACTACTGTTTGTAATGTATACCCAATAATGTAAATTAAATAAATCACTAGGAAATAAATAAATCTAAATTCTTCTGATAAATGGTGAGTTGTAAAGAACATTAAGAAAGTAGTAATTAGTAACACGATATTACCAAGTGCCATAAATGGACGATTTTTACCAAATTTTCCATCTGTTTTATCTACGATATAGCCAACGATTGGGTCAGTAATTGCGTCCCAAATACGCATAAAAGTCATTACTGAAGTAGCCATTACTACTGCTACCCCAACATAACCTGTTAAATAGTAAGCTACGAAGTTCAAAAGAACTAGCCATAAGTTTGTTGATGTATTATTTAAAGCAAACAACGCCATTTGCCACGTTTTCGCTCTATGAACCCCTGTGTTTTCCATGTTAATAACTCCTTATTTTTAATTTTTAAATTGTGATAAATGTTTATGATAAATTGCTTGATACTCTTCGTCATTGTATTGTCCGTCAATAAATTCTGGAAGAATATTTGTGACTAACGTTGCCCATGACTCTTTTTCTTTCCCAAATAATATTGGATAGAAATGTACTTCATTGACTTTTGCAGCATCAAGATCCCCAGGAGCATCCCCAACCATTAAGATTTTCTCTTTTTCAAATCCGAGAGACTTGATTTCTTTAATTGCTGCTGCTTTACTTCCTCGTTCCTGTCCGAAGAATTCTGAAACAAATGACATTAACCCATGACGTTTCCATTCACTATTAACTGCTTCGCTATTCGCAGAAGAAACAATTGCAATTTGTGCTACTATACTAATTTCTTCTAAAGCACTTTTCACGCCTTCAAAAGGTTTATCTTCGCCAACAAGTTCTGTTTCAATGCCGTGATTCACAGCCTTACTCCAATCGAGTGCTTTTACTAGTACAGCATCGTTATGCTTAGCTATCTCCTCTTCTAATGATTGATTCGAAAGAGATGTTGTATGATTGCACCAGTTAGCAAACACTGAGAAGTCTTCAATTGCTTCACCGTGTTCTTTAGCAAACTCGAGACTAAGTAGTAACCCTTTAAAGCGATTAATCCCTCTCGTTTCAGAGAATAAGTTAACACGATTCCATTCTTCTAAATAGACTTCTTGATTTTGAATCTCGAAATACTTCGCTGCTAGCGGGCCAAAGAATCGAATGTGCTTAATATCCATTGTGTCCATCGCACAGCCATCTGAATCGATACATACTACGAATGGACTTTCATTTGTTAAAGCCATATGCTCTCCTTTCATAAAATAAATCAGTTCTAAAGTCTGCAGATGATTTTGTTAGATGACTTTTATGCACTCGCTTACATTAGTGCGTAAATATAAAATCATCTCTAATTTTAGAAATGATGTGACGTTTTGCAGTGAATTCATCTGATGTATTCATTGTATCAGAAGTGAAACAAAAAATAAATACCTAAATTAAAAAATTTTCAAACTTTTTTAAAGTTGCTATTTCTCCATTTAAATAAAGGTTTCATCTATTATAATAGGCAACAAAAAATCAACAGACGACTTTTAAAAATCATCTGTTGAATGATGAATATATATTGTTAAGATAAAAAACAATCTTGTTTTTCTGATTCCCACAAATGTTGACTGTAAGAAGAACTATCTATTTTCGAGTAGAAAACTTTCAAGACATACTTGTTAATTTCTAACTCTATTTCCGAAATGGAGATAAGCACTACGACTTTAAAGATATTCTGCCCCTAATAAAAAGTTTTTTTAAATGTCCTCATGACGAGTTTGGATGTGGCCGCGAATTTTAAGATTCGTGTCAGGCAAGGCAATGAATGCATACGTACTCTTAATCCCAATATTCTCCCGGTGACAAATCGCCTTCTCAAACCGTTGATTTTTTAAGTTATCTGGCAATGCTAACTTGATGATTTTTGATAGACACTTTTTCTGCATCTCCTGCTATTGTCTTAAATAGATTAAAAATTCCAATCATTCTCGTGATAATTTTTTTGTCATCTCCTCGTCGTCTTTTAATTAGTTAATCGACTACGATTACCAACGCGATTCGTGACACCTTACATGGTAACTAAAACACTGGTACAGTTCGTACCGTTTCAGCTGTATTATTTTCGAGGCTCTAAAGCGTCTAATTAAATTAACAGCAGTGATTAATGAAGTAGGATGGTTCGAATACCTTTGACATCATACAAACAAACGCCAATGCAATTTCATTGGTGTTTTTACCTTTTGTTAAATTAACGAACAATCTGTCCTGATTTTTGGTTCATAAATTCAAAGACTTCATTTTCGTCAAACGGATTCCAGTCGCCAAAAACCGTATGTTTTAATACCGAACTTGCTGTTCCAAAATCGACAATTTGTTGGCTATCCCAACCTTTTAGAACTCCATTTAGAATCCCAGCGGCGAAAGCATCACCACCGCCAACTCGATCAATTACAGGTTGAATATCATAGATTTTTGACTCTACAAAGTTATTATCTTCTCCTACATAAAAACCTTGTAACTCATGGTGATTGGTTGAAAAAACATTTCTTTTTGTGGAATATAACACTTTGATATTCGCATATTTTTCTTTCACGCGACGATAGATTTCTTCAAGAGATACGTCTTCTTCAGCTGTTACAACTTGGAGAAAATGAATCGCATCGAGTCTCCCTGCAGATAAAATATCTACATAAGGCAAGATTTGTTGGAAACAAGGATAGGCTTCCTCATAACTCCACAACTTACTACGATAGTTCATATCAAAACTCACATAGCATCCATATTCTTTCGCTTTACGGACGACTTCAATCGCCCAAGCTTGCCACTTCTTAGAAAGAGCTGGTAGAATTCCTGAAATATGAAGCAAATCAGTATCAATAAAGATTTCGTCTAGATTCCAGCATAGTTCATTTAAAACGGAGATACTAGAATATAAGCGGTCGTATGTAACACGAGAAGCACGTCCTGCATTTCCTTGTTCTAAAAAGTAAGTTCCTAATCTTCCATATTCTGTCGCTACTAGATTCGTATCAATTCCATTCATTCGTAATCTTGAACTTACAGCATCGTTTAAAGGATTATCTTGCGGTAGAACCGTTGCCACAGAAACGTCATGGCCAAAGTGCGCTAAGGAAATCCCTACATTTGCTTCAGCTCCACCATAGCAGGCTCTGAACTCTTTTGTACTTTTTAACCGTACATCATCTGCGGTCGATAATCTTAACAAAATTTCACCTAAAGTGATGACTCTCATCTTGTCTCCTCTTTTCTTAAATAGAATTCTTTAAGAAGGATGAATTACCTCCATTTAATCAGCCAAAGCATTCACAAATTCTTTGGCAATTCGTGTTACACTTTCATACCCTTCTGTTGCAACTTTCGCACTAAGAGCACTTCCGACACCAACTGCAACGGCTCCTTTTTCTTTCCACTCTTTAATATTTGCTAGAGAAACGCCACCTGAAGGCATTAAATTTACATTTGGAATTGGGCCATGAATATCTTTAATGAATGAAGGCCCTAGAACTCCACCCGGGAATAATTTAATGATTTTTGCTCCTCCATTCATCGCTTGAACGATTTCTGTTGTTGTTGCGCATCCTGGGAAATAATCGATATGAGCTTCATGAGCTACCTTTTGAATATGTGCATCATAGTGAGGACTTACTAAAAATTCCGCACCAGCAGCAATTGCTTCTTTAGCCAACTCTACTGTCATAATCGTTCCAGCACCAATGACAACTTCTGATTTTTTTGCATAAAGAGCTTTCAATTCAGTAATTGCTTTAGAAGCCTCAGGTGTTGTATAAGTTACTTCAATATTTTTAATTCCACCTAATACAGAATGTTTTGAAATTTCAATCGCATCATCTGATGATTTACCGCGGATAACTGCAAAAATATAGTTTTCTTTTAATTGATCTAATACACTTGACATGTCCTTTCTCTCCTTTATAAATCTGGCTTTGTTTGTATACATAGTCTAGTCTTTTTATCTGAATCTTTTTATCTGATTATTTTTCTCAGCAACCATTCTCCCATAAACGATATTTCCATTTGAATCTTTTAGATATTTCAGTCCATTATGAATATCTTCTGGAGAATAATAGATCGTTAACTCTCCACTCTTGGTTTTACATTTTATTTTTGTCCCTCTTTCTTCTCCTGGACAATCTAGGCGTGGGATGCTCTCCTTCTCCACTGAATAAGGTTCCAATGCAATACATGTAAAAATGGGATCTTTTTTATTTCTGATTTTTAATTGAATGCCTTCATCCAACGAATTGTATCGTTTAGAATATTGGATAGCCTCTGTAACCATCTCTCCATTCGTCCAGAACCTGGAATACACATCATTCGAATGTTTCGTTGGGATGATAAAGTTTTGGGCTAAAGCATGTCCACTTTCTTCTTCATCAATCACCAATAAAAGTTTAGCTTGCGTATCCAAAATCATTTTTCGACTAATATAAGCTCTATTAGAAGTTTCATTATCTTTCATTGGAATACTCCATTGTGCTTCAAAATAATAGAGTTCGTCCTCCTTTTTCATCTGCATTGATAAAGGTTTAGCAATCCAATGATATCCCCATGAACTTTCGATAGAAGGATACTGACCGCCTTCTACTAGAACCGTATTTTGCATCCGTTCTGATTTAAATTGAACTCGATTTTCACATTCCGTATAAGTATACCGTCCGGGATGTGTCATAAAATGAACTCCATCCATTTCTAGACTGATTGCTCCGTGGGATGCATGACCATGTGAGCTTCCATGAAGGCCACAAAACAGACTGAAGTAAATATCTGAACTTTTTACAACCGCTATTCCGCCTACTTCATCATAAAACCAGTCTTCGAAATTTACTTTGTGTTTTTTATCAAACGCTCTCCCTGAATATAAAACTCCCATTGTATACTCTGGACATTCACTCTCAAACCCGAGCAAATGATAGTAGGAATGGACCCAAGAAAAATCAACCGTATCGCTGTCATTTAACGCTAAAAGCATATGATTAGAATTCGATAAATAATAACTCGCACGAACAGGTTCTATCAAAACTTCCTTCCAAAGGTGTTGATCCTCATCTCCCATGTAACAAGCAATCTGATATAAATAAGCAAAACACATGACGACTTGATGATGATACAGTGGACTTTGTTCCCAATGAAGTCCCTTTTTTGTAAACTGAAGAGAGGCTTGCTTTAAAAGTGTTTCTTTAGCCCACAAATACAGCTCAGGTTGTTCATCAAAGAAATATACGAACGAAAGAACACCACTGACGGCAAGAACTCCCCAGTTACTAAGAAGATGCTTCTCTTGTAAATGAGTACAAATATAATTAGCATGCAAGGACATCGCTTCCTGAATTTGCTTTTTTTCTTCCTCACTAAACTCTGATAGAGGAAAATAGGTTAAACTTTTCACCCAATTCATTAAGCGGATGCCTGCATCCAACACTCTCCATGAAGCTTCTGGGTGAGAAATCTGTTTTTCATTTTCCAAAATAAAATCAAAAACGATTTCCTTCCACTTTTTCAAGTATTTTTCTTCTTTTGTTAGATAAAATGCCACAGCTAAATCAACCAGATATCCTTGCCGATTTAACATGAAGATCCATTCCATATCTCCATTTGGCGTTTGGTGCCATTTAAACTCATGAAATGAATATTTTTCAAAACACGTTTCCATATCCATTTGATGATCATAGTAGACTAAATCCTGGTCAACTAAAGCATCTACTCTAGAAAAAAGTTCAAGCAGAAACCCACTTGAACTTTTCCCTATCTTTTTTAGAAATTCTTCTTTTAACCAAAATCTAGATTGATATGTCTCTAGATTCCTAAACATCTCATCACCTTATGCTAAAATTCCTAGAACAGAAGCTAAGATACCAATTGCGAATAATAGAATTAATAATTGATAAGTGTTCCATTTTTTCTTCTTCAATAGATAGAACACTAATACTGTAATTAATACTGGTAATAATCTTGGCATCATTTTATCTAAGATTTTTTGGATAGAAACGATTTGTTCTTCACCAGAACTTACAGTTGTCGCATATTGAATGGCAATTTTAGCTTTTACAAATGAGGCTGCTAATGCAGAGATAACAGTTACCCCAACAATATTGGCTGCTTCAGAGATTTTGCTAATTTGAGCGCTTAAAGTTTTAATAGCATTTGTCCCTAAACGATATCCAAGATATCCCATGAATACTTTGATAGCAAACATACTTAATAACATTGCCAACCAATATCCCATTGGAGCAAATCCTAGACCATCTAGAGCTAAACCTGCAAAGATTGTAGAGAACAATGGCGCTAAACCGAATTGTGCGATAGAATCTCCAATCCCTGCTAAAGGACCCATAAGAGCCATTTTAATACTACGTACAGAATCAATACTTTGACCATCTTCGTACATCGCTAATTGTAAGTTCGAAATAAACGGTACTAAATGTGGACTTGTGTTATAGAACTCCAAGTTTGCTTTAGCAGTTTCTTTTAATTTTTCTGGATCATCTTTATAAATCTTCTTTAAGCCAGGTAAGATAACGTTTAAGTAGCTGACCCCTTGATAAGTATTATAATTGAATCCATTTTGTAAGATGTATGATCTTAATGATGTTCTAAAATAATCACGTTTCGTTAATTTATTTTGTTTAGATTCCATTGCTAAAATCCTCCACTTCGCTAGTTTGAACTGTTTCCACAACTACTTCTTGTTTATTAGAATTTTGGTAGTAAGCAATTAATGCAAATACTGAACCAACTAATGCTACAGCCATTGTTGGTAATTCTAAGTAAGCCACGCAGATATAACCTAGGATTACGTATGGAGTTAATTCTTTCTTCAACATTACAGATAAAATCATTGCAAACCCGATTGCAGGAATTAACCCACCAGCTACACCGAAACCACTAATCAACCATTTAGGTAAAGCATTAACAAATGCTTCTAATGCTGGACGGCTTAGTGCAGATAAGATACCAATAATGAAACCAGCAACAGCTAAACCGATATAAGTTGAGTGTGCAATTAGTTTAAATTTACCAAAGTGACCATTTTCAATCGCTTTTTCAGCCATTTTTGGATTACCAGCGAAGAATGTGTATAAGAATGTTGTAACGAATTGGAATAATACCGCAAATGGGAATGAAAGTGCTAATGCATTTTCAGGTGTAATCCCTTGATCTTTTAATGTAATTACCATAATCGTACCTACGATACCAGGTCCTACTGGGTTAGGTGGAACTGTACCACCAGCACCTACCCCGAATCCCATATAAGCTAATTCAGCTAAAGCTCCGAATGTTAATGCTGTAGGAATATCTCCTAAAATTAACCCTACAAAAAACGCCATAACAATTGCTCTGTTTGTATAAATTCCTAGTAACATCCCTGAATAACAGAATGCTGTCACTAGACCAATCAAAATACCTTGCATTAATGAAATTTCCATTGTTCTCCCTCTTTTCAGCTAATCATTTCTAATAATTTTTCTAAAGTTTGTGCTCCGTCATTTGTAACCGGAGAAGTTTTTGTATTGAATTGAACATTGAATTTTTCTTTCATTGTTCGAAGTGCTTGTTTGTCTTCTTCTCCTAGATAAATGAATTGTGATACTTTATCCTTTCCAGGAGCTGCATGAATGTTACCTACATTCACATATTCCATCGGAAATCCTAGTTCACATAAGCGAAGTGCATCCGCTGGACTGGATACCACTACAAAAATTGTTTGGTGTGGGGCAGCTTTCCAAATAATTTCAGCAGTTCTTTGAATCGTCCAAAAACGTACATTCACTTCTTTTGGCAATACAGTTGTCATTAATGTTTGTTGTAATTCATCTGTTGACACTGCATCATTTGCACAAATGGCTAAGTTAACTCCTAAACTCTTAATCCATAATTGTCCTTGACCATGGATAAGTCTTTCGTCAATTCTGACCATTTTAATGTTTGGTTTGTTTTCCATGTTTTCATTCCTTTCTTTTCTTTTTTACCAGTACATTTCCCAGTCTTTCTTTTTACGCATAAGCGCTTCTAGATAGAAGTAATCACCCCAAATATTTCCCTCGTTAACCCCCTTCCCTGAATGCCATGAATATACTCCTTCATTTAATAAGGCAACGATAGTAGATCCTTTTTTATCCGTATATTTGGTGATTAGGTTATATAGAATTCTGTCTGCCCATTTTTCATACTCTTTAATCGCTTCATTATTTGGAAGCTCTTTAGCCATTTGTTGGATTCCACAAACTGCAATGGCAGCTGCGGAAGTATCTCTTGGTTGGCCCGAAGTATCATCAAAGATTAAGTCCCAATAACATACAAAGTCTTCCGGTACACGGTTTAAGAAGTAATTTGTTACGGCTTGGAAATATTCGACATTAGTTTCTGCCGGAGCATACGCATTGCAAAGTGCAATTCCATAAATTAACCACGCTTGCCCTCTTGCCCATGCAGAATCATCCGAATACCCTTGTCTTGTTTTTCCATATGCAGGTTCTCCTGTTTCTGGATCAAAGTAGAAAGTGTGGAAAGCAGAAGCATCTTGACGAATAGCGTTTTTCAACGTTGTCTTGAAGTGAGCTTTGGCCATTTCTTCATATTTGCTATCTCCAGTTTCATTACTTGCCCAGAATAGAAGAGGAATATTTAATAAGCAATCCACGATTAAGCGGTAGTTATCACGTGCTCCTAATTCTCCCCAAGCTTGAATGAAGTTTCCTTTTTCTTGATATCTTGAAGCGAGTTGGTCCGCAGCTTTAATGGCTGCTTCTTTTGCTTTCTCATTTCCTGTTAGCTTATAAGCGCTGACACAAGAAGGAGTATAAAGGAAGCCTAAGTCGTGGTGATTAACTTCGATTAATCGTTCAATTCGTTCAATGAAGGAATCCACATTCTTTTCGGCAGCTACTTTATATTTCTCTTCCCCAGTAAATTCATAAGCGAGCCACAACATTCCAGTCCAAAAACCATTGGTCCATTCGATATTTTCCATCGGTTTATAGTCATTATCGAATGTTGCTGGCGTTGGGTATTGTTCCCCCAACTGCTCTAAGTTACTATCAATTTTTTCTAAACAAACTTTGATCGCTTCATCTACTAAAGCAGGAGTTAAGACCTCCGCCTCATTCGGTTGATACACTTTCAAAAGTTCGATATTTTTATCAATCATTCTTGCACCTCTCTATAAGGCAACTTAACACGTTAACTCGTTAAGTTCATTGTACCCTATTTTTTTATTTTTGTAAACGTTTTTTTGAAAAAATAAGTGAAATTGTTAATAATAAAATTCCAAGTAACGTATACACTTCAAAATTCTTAGCCCCTGTGGCAGGTAAAGTCTCTTCTTTTGTTGTATTGGAGTCTTTTGAATCTTCTGTGTTTCTAATTTCAGTAGTTGATTCACTTGAACTTTGTTGTGTTTGCTCTTGTGTTTGTTCCTGAGTTGTTTCTTCTTCTGTTTGTTTTTTCACTAAATACGAGTAATATCTAATCTTGTTTTCAACAGTAGGTTCTGTTGAATTTTGTAATTCGTATTTGTCTGTGTTGAGTGCTGGTAGGCCTGCTGAAGGATCTTCTGGATTTAAGAATGCAATATCTAGTTTATTGCCCTCTTTCTTAATGGTATAAATCCCTTTTTCTTTTAATACGAGACCATCTTCTAACGTCAACTCAGAGTCATCATATTTTACAACTCCGTAAATTTGATTCGTCTTATCAAAGACTGCTTGCGTTTTTTCAGAATTTTCTACAACTTGAATGTCATCGTTGTTCTTTTCCTCTTCAAATTCTTTAGCTGAACGATTTGGATAGAGGACATACGCATATTTATTATTCGTAGCATCATGTGGTTGAACAATTGAAATGAAGCTATTTTCTACTTCTTCATCACTTTGTCCTTCATTAATATCCTTCCAAGTTCCTTTACGGTTTTCTTTTTTCACATTAACAGTTGTCGGTTCTAGGAATTTATATCCAATATTCATTTGCGTATTTTTAGATTTTAAGAGTAAATCTTTCACTTGCATTTTGGTATCAGCGTCTGAAACAGGAACTTCTTTTCCGTCTGCAACCACACTATAATCATTCTTCGAAGCACTGCGATTTCTTGATTCTCTTTGAACTTTACGGTTATCGACTACTGTATAAGCTTCATTATCCGTACTGTTCTTAATATCCGAACCGAGGAATACGATTCGATCGCCTAGAATAAACCATGATTTTTTGGCAGTTAGTGTTTTATTCCAGTTTTGGAAGTCCATCGCAACCGTTCCGTATTTATTACCTAGCGCTGTACTTCCAACAAATGAATGATCCATTGTTGTCATCCCAGACCCTTTTGCTCTAGCTTCGTTCGTTTCAGTAATCCCTGCTAGTTTATAAGGATCAACGGTTGCCCAATAATCATCACTATAATGACTTAAATCATCATTGTAGAGATAAGAGGCACCATCACTTGTATACCAACCTTTGGCATTTTCTTTATTCATGAATTCGTAGTTTTGAATCTTGTTCGAATACATGCTAATTCCGAAAGCAAATTCACGTTCTTTATTGTAGTAAGCCACTTTGTCCATCGCTTGATAGAGTTTGAGATACGTATCTCTTGGAGTCGCCTCTACCATCTGATTAGACATTAGACTTTCAAAGAGATGAACATCGTAGAAAGACTTCAATGATTTAAAGGTATCGTAGAAATCATCGGAAGAAACGATATCTTTCACTAGTCCTTGAAGTTTCGCTTTTTCTTGTTGATCACTTGCTTCGGCAATTCTTAAAATACCTCTTAAAACTTCCACTGCAGCATAGTGATCATTTTGTACTTTTCTGCTAAGTGAGCGACCTCTTGTCATATCCATCAACCCACCCTTATAAATCAAAGGTAAGAATCCTTGATGAATCCAGTGATAAAGAACATTTAATTTGCCATTACTAATCTTATAAGGACTTGCTTGAATAACAGGGAGTAATTGAGAAAATCCATCAATTAATACATTTCCGTATGCCCCTGTATAAGCAATATTTGTATGATCTACATAAGAACCATCATAGTAGAACCCTTCTCCTTCAGAAACTAATGCTAGTACATTACTTACGGCTTGAATTGAGCGTTCTAATTTCGCGTCATCTTCAAGGAGGAGAGCTTCAATGATTTTTACTTTTCCTAAATCTGATAGGTTCCCTCCAACAGCTGTTTTACCACGATTTTGGCTGACCATGATTTTGGATGGATCTGGAACCATTTTGCTCACTGGTTTTAAGTATTTCGCAATTTCTTCTTTACTGAAATAACGATTCATAATCGTTAGGATATTGTTGATGGCACGAGGAACTCCAATTTCATAATCCCACCAATTTCCTTTAGATTCAGTATTTTCATTGTAGTAATGGTCATACATGAATTTCATGCTATGTTTGACTACTTGAATAACTTTGTCGTCGTTATAGTATTTTGAGTTTTTATTCGTAACTGATTTTGCAATTTGTTCCACACGTCTATACGTCTTCGTTAAATTGGCTGATTTAGAATAATCCCCAACTGCATCCCAAATTTTCTTTTCATCATTTGCTAAGAAACTAGATAGATACCCTTCTACTTCTTTTTCATTAATGTTAAAGATTTCTTTCATATAACTACTCTCTGTCGAGTAAAAGTCATTCCCAGAAATCATGGCATCCCATTTTTTTAACAAGTTTTCATAGGTTGCATTTGGTTCAAGCACTTTCAGTGGAACTACTTTATCCTTACTTCCTGGAGCGCTTACAACTAATTCAGTACTTCCAGCCTTTTTAGGAACAATTGCTCCGTTTTCAATGGTAGCAACAGAAGTGTCTTTAATCTTGTACGTATATTTGGAATCGAGCACCCATCGTTTGTCAGTCGTTAAAGTAACTGAATCATCAAAATCAATTTCTTTTGTCTTTTGCGGTTGAGTCTCTTTCTTCTCCTCTTTTTTGGTCAAGCTCACATCATCAAATTGAACTTTTCCTTTTCCTGTTTCAAAGAATAACTCCACTCGGATTTTTGTCGCTTCACTTCCTGCGACAAACTCCTCCGTAATCGTCGTCCAATCGTTATCTCCGACTAAACTCTTGCTATACCAAAGTGGTGAAAGCTGTTTGTTATTGCTGTCATAAGACATAATGCGAACTCTAGCACCAATTTTTGAGTCTAATTTTTCTGTTTTGATTCTCACTGAAAAAGTATACTTTTGATTCGGTTCAACTGGAATATCTTGTCCTACTACCGCTCTCATTTCAGATTCAGCTTCCATTAAAAGATTCGCTTCATCTGTAGTTTGAATTTTATACTTTCCTTTTTCTCCTTTAGCAATCCAAGGAGTATTCCAATCAACTGCTGATTTTCCAGTCCATTTTTCCCCTGTATCGAGGGTCGCATCAAACGTTCCATTTTTTACAAGATTGACTGTTTGTTCTGCCTGAGTTTCCTTATGATCCTCAGCATATACAGGATTTCCCTGAGAGACTCCCAGAGACGAAACCAAAGCAAAAGCTAAAACTAAACAGCTCGACCAAACTTTTTTCATCATGACCATCCTTCCGTTTTTAACTTAACGTGTTAACCCTATAAATGAATTCTACCACTCCTTTTAGAATTTGTAAACGGTTTATTTAATAAAAATTAAAAAAAATAAGAATCCCCCACATTAGGAGGATTCTTATTTTATTCAGCAATCAAATTAACTTCATAAAAATCAGGATGGATAAAGCTTTCCGAGTATTCAATCACTTCTTTGGTTGTATTGTTAAAGATTGTTTTCTTTACAATCACTACCGAATTGGTTTGGAGCTCGTTTGTTTCAGGAATATCCACTGTCTTAAATTCAATCGTCATGCTCATAGGCATATTTACTAAGTTATTTTCAATACCCAACTCTTTAGAGACACTTCCACCATCAGTAATATGACGAACTGCCTCTTCACTTAATAAGGTCGTTTGAACAAAACGCTTTTGAATTTTCCATAAAGTATCGTCAATCATCGCCCTTTGAACGATTTCATATAAAGGACCTTTCCCTTCAATTTGACTTAAAACGCGTTTATCTTCACAGATTTGTATCGAAGTCTCTACTCGTTCCGAATTCTTTTGCGGATTGAATTTCTTCGTTAGTCTTTCACTGAAACTAACTTTTCGATGCAACATGTTTTTACGAACGAAGGTCCCTTCTCCTTGTCTTCGAATCAAGTACCCTTCTGCCACTAAATCATTTAATGCTTTAACGACTGTTGTATTACTAACCTGATAGATCTTTTTCAAATCACCTTCGGAATAAATTTTAGAGCCAGGTTTAAATTTGCCTTCGTCAATCTCTTTTAAAATGTTTTGTTTTATAATTTCATACTTTGGTAACACACATAAACACTTCCGTCCTTTTATTTTAAAGTCATCATAACAAAATAATTTCCTCAAGTAAACAGAATAAACACCCCTTCTACGGGAAGGGGCGTTTAGGATTAAGGTTGTTTACCGATGTACGCTAAAATACCGCCATCCACATAGAGGATATGACCATTTACAAAGTCACTTGCACTACTTGCAAGGAAGATGGCCGGACCTTTCAAATCTTCTGCTTCTCCCCATCTTTCTGCTGGTGTTTTTGCGATAATAAATTTATCAAATGGATGTCTTTCTCCATCCGGTTGAATTTCACGAAGAGGAGCTGTTTGCGGTGTCGCAATATAACCAGGTCCAATTCCATTACATTGAATATTGTAGCATCCATATTCTGATGCAATGTTACGTGTTAACATCTTCAATCCGCCTTTAGCTGCTGCATAGGCAGAAACAGTTTCGCGTCCTAATTCACTCATCATTGAACAGATGTTAATGATTTTACCGCCACCTTTTTTAATCATTGAAGGAATAACGGCTTTTGATACGATAAATGGCGCATTTAAGTCCACATCGATGACTTGGCGGAAATCTTCAGCCGCCATTTCATGCATTGGAATTCGTTTGATGATTCCAGCATTGTTGACTAAGATATCAATAACGCCTACTTCTTCTTCGATTTTTTTCACCATTTCTTGAACACCAGGTTCATCCGTAACGTCACAAACATATCCGAAAGCTTTAATGCCTTTTTCCGCATAGTTTGCTAACCCTTTTTCTACTCCACTTTCATTTCTATCATTAAATACGATAGTGGCACCGGCACTTGCTAAAGCTTCTGCAATCGCAAACCCGATTCCGTATACTGCACCTGTTACGAGTGCAACTTTGCCTTTTAATGAAAACATGTCATTTGTCATTTTATTTACTCCTCACTATTTAAGATCTTGCATTGGAACCATATCCATATCGGTATAGGTGATGTTTTCTCCAGCCATTCCCCAGATGAATGTGTAGTTAGAGGTTCCCACACCTGAGTGAATCGACCAACTTGGTGAAATACATGCTTCTTCGTTTCCAACGACTAAGTGTTTTGTTTCTTGCGGAGTCCCCATGAAGTGGAAGACTCTTGTATCAGGTTCCATATCAAAATAAAGGTATGTTTCCATACGACGTTCATGCGTATGACATGGCATTGTATTCCAAGAGCTACCTGGTTCAAGGACTGTATAGCCTAATTGTAATTGGCAGCTTTCGCATTGATTTGGATGAACATATTGATAAATCTTTCTTTGGTTTAATGTATTAGATTCACCCATGCAAAGTGGAACAATTTTTTCAATGCTTAATTTTTTGTTTGGATATTTATGATGCGCTGGAACGGAAACAACGTAGAATTTCGCAGGATTTTCAGCAGAAACACTTGAAAAAGCAATTTCTTTTGTTTCTTTTCCGATGTAGTATCCATCTTGTTTCACCATATTTTCTGAAACACCATCGATTTCAATGACACCAGGTCCCCCAATATTGATCACACCCATTTCACGTCTTTGAAGGAAGTATTCCACTCCTAACTCTGTTGATAATTCAATAGTTAATTTCCCTTCAACTGGCATTACCCCACCAAAAATCATGCGGTCGTTATGAGTGTACGTCAACTTCACTTGATTTGGTTCGAATACTTTCTCAACTAAGAACTCCTTTCTTAATTGCTCCGTAGAATAATGTCTGATGTCCTCTGGACTGTGTGTATATCTCGTTTCCATAGTTCTCCTCCTTAATTGGTTCATAAAAGCTTTTTACTACCAAATCTTTTTTCTCTTTTGGTAGCGCTCTCGCGTTCAGTCTAACACTAAACGAAACCAGTTTCAAGTAAAACTTAACGTGTTAACACGTAAACTTATTCTTTTTATAATATTTTCTGGCGTATTTCACAATATGTAGATTGGATGCGAACTTCAAAAACGCCTTAAAATAGATATAAATTAGCATTATATTTTAGTTCGAAATTCTAGGTTTCACAAAGCGAGTTGACAAAAACCTTTTTTGATTTTTTCAAAAAAAGGTGCAATAAGAAAATCTTATTGCACCTAAAATGAATAGATGGCGACCAGTTTTTGGCAATTCTAGTTTTCGTTTTATTCATTTTCTTAACTAGTAATTAAAATATATTGCATGATTATTTTCATGCCTTTATTCTCCTAAAACAATGACTCTATACTTTCTTGTTCTTTCTCGTGTTTTATCAAAGTCGGCAAAATAAACATACCCAGTTTTACCAATTCCTAATTGACCATCCACTACTGCTAATGTTTCACTTGCACCTATAATAGTGGCCTTGATATGCGCATCTCCATTCCAAAGGTAGCTACGATCTCCATTTGGTAGCCATTCTTCTGGGTTAGGCCATGATTCTACTTCTTTATAGTGTGCTTCGCCTGGATAATTGTAACTTTGCGCATTTATATGGGGCGGAACTATACTTTCTAAGATTCGATTCAAATCTAATTGTAAGAAATCCACTCCGTCTTCATCTCGATCATGTGTATCTTCTTCAAAGAAAATAGAACATGTCGTATGTGCTGTTACAACTGTACAAGTTCCCGATTGAATACCACTTTCTAAAATAGTATCTTTTACACTTTGCGTAATATCCACATAGGATACAGCCTTTTCTTTTGTTTCAACTTTAAACTCTTTTTGAAATACACTCATGATTAACCCTCATTCATCACTTGATCAATCGCTTCAACCATTAATCTCAACATTTCTTTTGGATTTTCAGCTTTTACGATACCACTTGTGCAACCAGTACCTTCTGCGCCTAATTTAATAGTCCGATAGACATCCTTTTCATTCATAATTCCTGCACCTTGCATCATAAGAATATTAGGATTTACTGACTTCACTTGTTCATTCGTTTTCACAATATAAGAATCATCGCTGGTTTGTCCAGTACCAATAAGCTCTGTCGGTTCACAAAGCATAATTGTTGGCTCTAACATTGCAAGCATTCTCGCTTCTTGAATAGAATCCGCACATAGAACTGTAATCATTCCTAGTTCTTTTGCTTTATTTACGGACGCCACTACTTGTGATGTTGTTAATGGATGTTCGGCATGGTTTAAGAACGTTGCTCTAGCACCAGCATTATATAACGATGCTGGTAATACAGCTCCCATTCCCCTACCGCAATCAATTCCATCTAAATGTTGAGCCGTTACAATAATATTTTTTGTTTCACTCGCAACTCTACTAATATCTGCATATGGGCAAGTCACAAAAATACTAATTTCAGGATAAACCTCTGCTAAATGGTCCGCCTCTTTAGCTAACTCTAGTAATTCATCACCAAATAAATATGATTTGGGATTGAAGATAAAGAATTTGCTTTTTACAATTTTCATATTTCTCCTCCTAATTTATTTGGTTTCAAATACTTTGTAATAATGTTCAAGAGTATTTTCCATACCCTTTCTTGATAAATTCACAATATCAATATAGTTTTCTACATATCCATCAGCAACTGCTTTGGCACCAGAGTATATAAAATCACTATAAATGTTAATCTTTGAAATACCATGTGTAGCACAACGATTTAGGTTATCATCTCCAGAACCTGACCCGCCATGCAATACCAAAGGAATAGTAAGTGCTTCATTCAACTCTTCTAACCGTTCAAAGTTTAATTTTGGAGTACCTTTATACAACCCATGAGAAGTACCAATAGAAACAGCTAATGAATCTACATTCGTTTCTTCAACAAATTTCTTAGCATCTTCAACACTCGTATAAATGGATTTCACCTCTTCATTATTCGAAGCAGCATTTGCTCCAACAAATCCAATTTCAGCTTCTACATCTACACCAAATTGATGTGCGTATTCCACAACGTCTTTCGTTTTACGAACATTTTCCTCAAATGTATCTAATGAAGCATCAATCATGACTGAATTAAATCCAAGTTCAATAGCACGTTTAATGAATTCAAAATCTTGACCATGATCGAGATGCAACACAACCGGAGTATTTGTTACTTCTTGGAAATAACGTCCAATTGCTGCTGCGTCTTCTAAACTTAAATATTGAGAATGTACTTGTGCATAAGCAAGAATTAACGGTAATTTTCTAGATTCGCTGATTTCACTGTATGCTTTTGCAGAATTCCAATCGATGAAATTAGTTGCTGGAACTGCATAATGCTCTTTTTTTGCATTTCCCAAAACATCTCTCATTCTTGCTTTCATGATTAAGCCTCCAATGCTTGTTTCAATTCATTCCATAAAGAATCGATTCCCATACCTGTAAGTAATGGCAATCCCATAATTACTTTATCTTTTACGGAATCAGGAACTACTGTTGTAGAAATAACTACGTCATATTCATCAAGTCTATTTACTTCTTCTGATACTTTAGATTGGAATACTTGGACTTTATCTTCGTACCCATTATCTTTCAACCATTGTTTTACTTTACCAACTACCACAGTAGATGTTGCGATACCTGAACCACACATAACTAATAATTTTTTCATAATATACACTCCTATTTTGCAGCACGCACTTTGTTAATATAGAATAATCCAGCTAATGAGCCTAGTAATACAATCGTTAAAATAACCCATGGAGCTGTTTGTCCAGCAAAGACAAATAACCAAGTTGGCCATAAGCCGCCTTCTGCTAGCGCTGTAATACTTGTATTTCCACCTAAATCAAAGTTAGCTGCTTTTGCTGCTTGCGTAACAAGAGGCGCAACCCATGATGTAATATAGAAAATACTTGTCATATAAATCGCTCCACCGACAACTGTTCGAACAATATTTCCTTTAAATACAGCTGCCATTAAGCAGACTACGAATGGGATTGTTGCAAGGTCACCAAATGGTAATGTTTGGTTTCCAGGCAAGATGACTGCAAGTAAAATTGTAATTGGTACTAAAAGTAATGAACTTGATAATACTGCTGGATGTCCTACTGACAATGCTGAGTCCATACCAATATTTACTTCACGACCTGGGAAACGTTTTTGAACGAATTCGTTAGCAGCTTCTGAGATTGGCGTTAAACCTTCCATTAATAGAGACACCATACGTGGCATAAGAACCATTACAGCAGACATTTTAACACCTAATTGAAGAACTCCTTTTGCATCATAACCAGCTAAAAGTCCCATAGCAATACCAATTAATAAGCCTAAAACTGTACTTTCACCAAACACACCAAATTTCTTTTGGATACTTTCTGGGTTAGCTTCAATTTTGTTAAATCCAGGAATACGATCAAATAACCAGTTTAAAGGAATCGCAACTAGGAACCCAGGTGCTGAAGTTCCGTGTGGGAATGTAATATTAGGGAACCCATAGAATTTTTTAATTGCTGGTGCAATAAGATCTGCTAATAAGTAAATCATTACTAAATAAGTAGCAGTTGCATATAAACCCAATGTGAAATCTTGTGTAACTGCGTAAACTAGTGAAGCAACAAAGGCTGCATGCCAGAAATTCCACATATCAACCATCAATGTTTTTGTTAACCCTAAGAATAAAAGTAAAATGTTAATACCGATACCAATTGGAATAGCAAGCGAACCTAACAATGTACCATAGGAAATTGCTGCAGCAGCTGGCCAACCAACGTCGATTGTTGTTAAGTTCAAGCCAAAACGTTCAACCATTGCTTGGGCAGCAGGTCCTAAGCTACCTCCTAGCAAATCGACTACCATATTTAATCCTACAAAACCAACCCCAACAATAATACCTGATACAAAGGCTTTTTTAGGTTTTGTTCCAAGAGCCATACCAAAAATAAAAATTAAAATTGGTAGAACAACAATGGCTCCTAAATCAATAAATTTTTGAAATAATTCTAACATTATAAATTCCTCCTAATGTATAAAATAATCAGAATATCAGTCTGATACTGATGATTTAGTAACTTTCTGTCCTCCTCTCCTATTACCAAACCACTAAATTATTTAATATTTTTTAATGCTAATACTTCTTTTATCTCTGAGTTAGGTGTATTTTCATCCATGCTCAAGATTCTTTCCATTATGTCTTGATCCTGTAAAACTTCCATCAGTTGTTGAAGCATCGTCAATTGACTGTGTGCTTCTTTCAGCGCTAGCATAAAAATTACTCTCACTGGAACTTCAACATCATTTGTTCCCATTTGATAAAACGACACAGCTTCTTTCAATGTCATTAACGCTATTTGTTCTTTATTCACATGTTCTACATCTGTATGTGGGATAGCAATTCCATACGCTTCAAACTGCAATCCTGTCGGAAAAACATGCTCTCTATCAATAATTGCTTGTTTATAAGATTCTTTTACAATTCCTTTACTGATTAATTTATCAGCCAAATAGCTTAACGCTTCTTCTTTCGTTTTCATGTTTGGAACATTCATTTCAAAGACTTCCTCATTTAGCATTTTGGCTCACCTCCTTTAATAGTCTTTCCTTAATTTCATCACCATTATTCATGAACACCAATTCATTCATTAATTCTTGATTTTCAATCACAGAATATAATGCGATTAAACTATCTTTAAAAATCGGAATATCATTTTCTGCAACGGCAATAAGGATGATTAATTTAACATTATTTTTACCCCAATTAATCGGCTTATCTAATGTCATAAATATTAATTCAGACTGATTAACAAATCTTGGATCACAGTGAGGTAAAGCAACTCCTGTGTATACACTTGTACTACCTAACGTTTCTCTTTCAAGAATTGACTCTTTAAACCCTTGAATTCTCCGATTAGACAGGTCGCATTCATCAATCATTTTCTCAATACATTCTTTTTTATTTTTCACAGATACATGAATTAATTTAGGTGTCTTAATTAATGTTTGTAATGACTCCATGTTAAACTTTCTACCATCTAAACTTGTTCGCATTAATGTGTAATTATCAGTCATATGATCAGTGTAGAAACTTCTTATAGATTCAATTTCCCCTTTTGTAAGAATTGGGCTAACCTCAATCACAGGAATCGTTATATCTGGAAGCGAAATTGTAGAAATAATTAAATCGATATTGCTTAAATCATAAAAATCGATTTCTCGTACACTAATATTTGTAATCTTTGCATCTGCATCAAAAATCTTGTGGAGCTTACTCATGATTAATTCTGAAGTTGCGATACCATTTTGACAGATAACAACGACATTCAGAGGTTTTAGTATTTTCTCAATTGCTAATTGAAAATGAATTACGATAAATGCCAACTCTTCGTTAGGAATATTGATTTCATAGTACTTACCCAAGTCTCGAATAGCGATCCAAATGACATTAAACAAACTAGAATATTGTTTTTTTATTTCCTCTATAGCAGGATTCGTAATGTAAATTTGATTTCGTAATCTGAAAATCATTTTTGAAATGTGGTTTGATAACATCAATTTCAAATGTTTGTCTTTAGTTAAGTCAAGACTAAGTAAACTAGATACTTTTTCGATTAATTCATTTACCTGCTCCTCAATATTTTGAATATAATCAGCTGATTGTATACTAAACCCGTAAGCAAGCAAACTATACGCCATTGCTTCAATCTCATAAGGAGAAATTTCTGAAAAAGGCTTATCAATAATGTTCTCCAACAATTCTCCAGAAAAGAAATAAACTTCTAAGTGGTTAAGATCATTTATCAAGTTACTTGTTCTTTTCGTTAAGTAATTTTTTTGATCAGTTCTCTTTTTAAAAACTAGACATTCTGTAAGTAATAACCATGAATAATCATCTGAAAATTGGTGATGATACTTTTGAGATAATCTATCAATAGCCTCTCTACATTTTTCAACATCGCCTTTTGTAAAAAATCCTTCTAACCCTTCTTCACTACGGATTGTTGGATTTTGAGTTATATAAGAATGTAATGCTTTTCTAATACTCCATTCATCACCATCTACATAAAAACGATCATGTTTGATTCGGATTTTCAAATCAAACTCTCCTAAATTATTCTCTAATTTATCAATATCTCTATGAACAGTTGATTCTGTAACGTACATTTCTTCAGCAAACTCATAGATATCTAATTTATCTTGATTAATAAATAACCTTTTAATAATCTCTAATTCTCTATACTCTGGTGAATAATTTTCTGCCCCAGATTCAAATTTATTCTCCAAAAGAAAAGCATGAATCCTTTTTCTTTCTTCATCAGCAGATAACTTGATTCCTTTTCTTGGAACTTTAATAATTCTGCTGTTCAATGCTCCTTCTTCTAAAAAGTAATTTATTTTGTCAATATCTTGATAAACAGTTTTCGTAGAAACTCCGTACTTTTCAGATAATTGGTTTGCTGAGAGATACTCATTTTGTTTAAGCAAAAATTCTAATAGGAAAATTTGTCTTGCATTCATGCGTTCACTCCCTAATCAATTTATTTCTACTGCAAGCGTTTTATCACACTTCTAGTATATGATATGCCTACAATTATTTTTATTCGTTCTAGTTCCAGATTAATGTGGAACTAGTTATATTTTTATCTCTATTTTTTATATTTTCATTAACATATAGCAACCATAATTAGATTTAATTTAGGTATTAATGGGAATATTTCGGATTTTATACTAGACTTTATAAAAAAATAAGAGATAGAACTATGTCTATCTCTTTTCTAATAAAAAATGAAGTTTCTTAATCATTTAAATATTTGCCTTCTACTCCTAAAACATCACAAACTTTCTTCAAGTCTGCCTTAGAAAGAACATTGTTTTCGTGGATGCTCTTTCCGCTGACACGTTTTAGTTCTAAGGCAATATGTGCTGCTTTATCGGCTGTTTCAATGAGACCAAAGCAGTCTTGGTAATCTTTTCCGGTTGAAAGAACCCCATGTTTAGCCCAGACAACAAGACGATGAGTCTCCAGTTCACGCGCTGTATCGTCTCCGATTAACTGAGTTCCTGGGACTTCCCAAGGCAACACAGCGATTCCGTCGTGGAATACAACGATAGATTCTGTTAATACGGACCATAAATCAAGCGTTAATGATTCACTCGTTACTTCATCTAATAATGAGTAAATAACAATATTGGTCGCATGATTATGAATCACAACACGGTGATTGGAATCCACTTTTAGACGCGCAGCATGAGCGAGTATATGCATGAAGATTTCACTGGTTGGACGTTTTCCCGTCACGAATCCTGCTACTACTCGGTACCCTTTTGGAGTCAATTGAATGATTCCAGTGTCCTCATGAGGTTGTAAACACAATGTTCTGAAGTGACTTCCTGAAGCGGTGATTAAGAGATATTCTCCTTGTACGTGCTCAGGGACATCAAGCACTTCCACTTCTTTTCTATTTTCAGTGTAATAAGTGTACGAGGTTCCTTCAAGGTCTGCTTCAATCGAACTGGCTTCCTCTTTTGTGAGACGATAACTTACATTACCACCATTGTATTCATCCCACCCCTTATTCCACATGTCATATGTCACATGGCAGAGTTCATAAATATAGTCTGGGTATGTCATACAAATCTCCTTTCATTTCTATAAAAAATTAAAAATTATAATTACAATACCCCCTGTGAATCATTCATCAGGGGGCTCTATTTAATCTTCAGGCTTGAAATCAGGTGCTTCAATCTTATCCACTTCTTGGAAAGGTGCCAATGTCGATACCATGACAATTGGTTCATCATAAGGATTTTTTACATAATGAACTTCATTTGGTTCAATATGAATAAACTCTCCTTTAGATAAAGTGACTTTTGCATCATCAACATAAATATCAATTTTCCCTTCAAGAACATAGAAATTTTCTTCCATAATTTCATGATAATGCGCTGGAAAATCTTGTCCCGGATTAAATCTTACTACTGCAAAATTGGAACGTGGCCCTTTCATTAAGTACTTTGGCCCACTATCACCAAAACGATAATCTTTCTCTTTTTCATCTAATACAAACATACAATCACTCCTTTATTATTCAGAACCTGGGGCAATCCACATATAATCTGTTAACCCCTTATCTGAAATATTTAGCAACTCTTTATAAAGCACTTGCCAATCATTAAAAATCTCTAAATATTTACGATGATTATCCATATCCGGTTCGTAAACTTTGTCAATTTGAACATATTGGGTTGTTTCTTCCAAATTATCGTAAACGCCACTACCAATCCCCGCTAGAAACGCAGCGCCTAGTGCTGTCGCTTCTTTTTCTTTTGGAGTAATCACTCTGATCCCTAAAATATCTGCGATTGTTTGTGACCATAACTCACTATAAGCGGAGCCACCAGCGAAGAAAATTTCATCTGGTTTATTTCCAGTGATTTCTTCAACCATTTTCAAGTGACCTAATGTAATCAAACCAGCATTTTCCATGATGGACTTATAAAAGGTTGCTTTATTAAATTTTAAAGGGTCAATTGAAAAGTTTGTGAATGTTGGGCTCGCGTGCTTCAAATTTCTAAAGTTCATGACATCCGCAAAAATCGAATGCATTCCATAACATCCAATAGGAATTTCTTTCGCTTTTTGATCCATAAGCGCATACACAGAAGTTCCTAATTGTTTAGCTAGTTCCACATCTAAGTCTAAAAACGCATCCCTAAACCATCTCATCACGAGACCGGAACTCCAAGCAATTGCTTCTTGTTGCCACACAGAAGGAACCGAATGGCAATTTACTCGAATTCTACCTCTGTCATCCACATAAGGTTTATCGGTATTGAATTCATATTGCCAAAAACTTCCTCCAAAAAGGGCAGCTTGATTTGGTTTAATGGATCCAACCCCAATACAACCTAGTTGAGAGTCTCCACCACCGCAAACTACGATCGTTGATTCTGAAAGGCCAGTTTGACGAGCAGCTTCAGCACTTACATTTCCTACTGGAACCCCACTTTCATAGACAGGTGGGAATATATCATCCTTTAAGCCACATTTCTTCGCTACTTCCGGTAACCATTCGCGTTTAGCTAGGTCAAATAATCCGCTAGTAGAAGAATTACTTGGCTCTGAAACGATTTTTCCAGTTAATTTGAATACAATCCAATCGTTTATCATGTTCATATATTTAGCCTTTTGGTAAAGATCTGGCTTGTTTTTTTGAACCCAAAGCAAACGTGGAACTGCACTCAATGCAAATGTTTCGCCCGTTTCAAGATAGATTTCCATTTCTAATGTAGGATGTTCCCTCTTTAATGAAATTACTTCTTCTTTGGCTCTAGCATCGATGTTAGAAAAACCAATTAATTCCTTTTGATTTTCATCATAAAGAATGAACCCTTCTCTCATTGAATCTGTTGAGATTCCTTTAATATCTTCATGAGTAATATTATTTTTTTCTATTAGATTTCGAATACAGCGCTGGATAATCTCCCAGTTTTTTTCAAAATCAAAACCTACACTTCCTGGGTATTCATCGTATACAGGATGTTTCCATTCAATTTGCTCAATAGCTTTTTGCACACCGTCTTTTTGGAATAAAATAGCTCTAAAACTCCCTGTGCCTCCATCGAGCGCTAATAAGTATTCTCTTCTTTCTTCCATGTGCAGTCTCCTAATAGAAGCTCTGCTGTGTTTTCATCCGTAATTAATACATTAACAAAACCATGTGTAATAGCAGTATGAATAATTGGAAGTTTAGCGTCTCCTCCAGCTGCAACAATGATATAATCATAATTTTTAAGTTTATCTAGCTTGGTACTGATGATTCTGTCTTCAATCTCATCATCAACGAGATTGCCATCCTCATCCATAAAGTGCATTAGCATATCTCCAACTGCACCTTTACTCTTTAAGCTTTCAAACTTCTCAGGTGTGAGAAGACCTGATTTCAGTATGGTCGAATGTTCTTGCATTCCACCTAAACTAGAAACAACTACATTGATTTTCTCCGTCATTTCGACAATATCGGATACTGATTTTTCTTTCAAAATTGCTTCCGTTAATTCTTTACTACCTACAACTAATGGAGCAGGAATTAAATAGTGTTTAATATCAATGATTCCATTTCCAATCTGTCTGATATAGGGCATTACTCCACCAGTCATGGAGATGACAGATAGTTTTTTATCCGTCAAACCTGATAAATGTCTGAGGAAGGCTCCCATTGTTTCACCATAACCAACTCCAACGAATGCATCATCTTTAATTAAATCATTCAGATACATGGCCGTAGCTTGTCCTAAATCTTCCGCTAAGTTTTCATTGCTACTCCATGGCACAACAAAGACATCTTTTAAATTGTATTTTTCTATTAACTGTTGTTCAATCTTGTTTTTATCCCGATAGACTGTCGAAAAGTGGAAACGAACAATTTTCTTTTGACGTGACTCTTCTAACATTTTGATGATTTTAATTCGACTGACAGAAAGACGATCTGCAATCTCTTTTTGAGTCAAACCATCAATATAATAGAGCCATGCAACCTTATAAAGTAATGAATCTTTATAACGTTTATCTTTTTCAGAAAAATCCATTTTATTTACCCTCTTTACGAAAATCTTAACTGAATAAAGTATACACTACCCAAAAGAATTAGGGAAATAACACTCGTCTTCCCTAACCCTTTCATACCTACATTTTCAGATTATCGATTGATTAAATCTGTATAGTATTCAAATGCTTCTTTGTCCGTATATTTTTCATGAACAATTTTTGCAATACTCTTAGCCATTTCCGTTGGATGCATACTTTGGAAAATGTTACGCCCCATATCCAAACCTTTTGCTCCTCCTTGAATGGCTTTATAAGCTAACTCTAATGCTTCTTTCTCAGGTATTTTTTTACCTCCCGCAACGACAATAGGTACCGGACATGCAGCTACTACCTCTTCAAAATTATCACAATAATATGATTTAACGAGGTTCGCACCAAGTTCTGCTACGATACGAGTTGCTAGTTTGAAGAAGCGATCGGTTCTTTCCATATCTTTTCCGACTGCTACAACTCCCATCGTTGGAATGCCATAACGATTACCAAGGTTAACCGCTCTAGATAAATTATCTAAGCTTGATAATTGTCCTTCAGCTCCGATAAAAGTTTGAACGGCTAAGCAGTCTGCGTTTAATCGAATTGCTTCTTCAATATCCACTGCTAAGATTTCATGACTTAAATCATCATTCAGCATGGATGAACCTGAAGTCACTCGTAAAGCTGTTGATTTTCTCCAACTTGGATCAACACTTGTTCGAATCGCTCCACGTGTACCCATCAAGCAATCTACTTCTGGTGAGATTTTTGGAAGCACGATATCTAGACGTTCCAATCCAGCAGTTGAGCCCATGAAATACCCATGGTCAAAAGCAAACATCACTGTATTCCCGCTCTTAGGATTGAAAATATTTGCTAAATGTTTTTTCATTCCGTAATCGATATTATGAGCCCCTTTCACAAAGAACTGATCTAATGTCTTAACTGGTTGATCGATATAATATTCTTTTGAAACTTTTAAACCTTCTAAATCTGCCATTATTTTTCCTCCTAGAAATCGTATTTATCCATATTTTCCTTCGTGAAGATTGTTCTTTCTGGCAATAATACAACCCCACTATCTGGTGAATCTTTATAGTTTGGATCTAAAATAGAGTTATTTTGAACTTCAACTTCTCCAATTCCAGGAACATTAATCTTGTCACCAACTTTTACTTGGTTGCCTGAAGCTAAGTAGTTTGCAAGATACACAGCAAGAGCACCTTGCACTTTTACATCCCATAGACCCCATTCTTCAATAATGTCATCTTTAGCATATTTCTTAATAGAGTTAGGAGTTGAGAATCCAGTTACAGTAATATCCTTCTTCGTAAGTTTTGCGTTTTGAACCGCTTGTAATTGTCCTGGTAAAGCTGTTGAGTCATTACAAATGATTAAATCAATGTCTTTATGTGCAGATAAGATTGATTGACCTACGTTTAAAGCTTGTTGAGCATCTTGGTTACTGTAGTAATTTGATTCATTCACATTTTCCCAGTTTGGATAGTTTTTCTTAATATATTCTTCACCCACTTTTTGCCAAGAGTTTTGGTCTTGTACGGTTGAAGAAGAATAGTGCCATGCATATTTAATTTTGTCTTTCTTAGGATCCTTTCCACGTTTTTCTAATGCATCCACGCTCATTTTCACTAACATTTCTCCTAATTGAGTCGGAGTTCCTTGAGATACCATTAAACTACGTGCATCTGGAGAAACGTCTGAGTCCCATGTAACAACTTTTAGCCCTGCTTTTTGAGCTTGTTTTAGGGCATTATCTAGTCCTGTTGGGTCTACAGAAGAAACTGCAATAGAGCCTGCTCCTGTTTGAACCGCATTGTTGATAATGGTTACTTGGTTGGCTACTGAAGCTACAGGATTACCGTTATAATCCACTGTAAAGCCTTCTTTTTTAGCCATTTCTTGAGCGCCTAAGTTTCCGGATTCAAAGAAAGAATTCCCTGTTACTTTAGGGATAAAGACTACTTTCCCACCATTGTTTGCAGTTTGAGTTGTTGCGTTTGAATTTGAATTTGAAGTTGAACTTGAATTTTGACTACTGTTTCCACAAGCGCCTAAAAAGAAAGCCGTTGCTCCAACTAGGACACCATACGTTAAAAATTTTCTAAATTTCATGTTAATTCTCCTTTATTTGAACTCATTCTTTTGACAACTTTGCAACTGGGGAATCTCACACTATGAACTATTCATCTCTGCTTTCCTCCTTATTTCTTTTTCATTATTTTTTGGAACACTTTTGAATGAATCATGAAGTTGATAATGAGTGATAGAATCAATAGAATTCCAACTGGAATATCTTGATATTGCGCATTAACTCCAATAAGTGTTAAACCAAATTTCATAAAACCAATAATTAAGGCCGCTAACCCTGTTCCAATAACATTCCCTTTACCACCATAGATAGAAGTTCCCCCTAATACCACCGCCGTGATAATTGGTAAGGTCAAATCAGCTCCAAAGTCTGGCTTGGCTGTACCAAGATAGGACGTGAGTAGAATTCCTGAAATCGAAGCGGCAATCCCAGATAAGACGTAGGTACTCATTACAACTCTAGCAGTCTTAATTCCAGAGTATTCCGCGGTATTTCGGTTCACCCCAATGAGGAAGATTTTTCTTCCGTATTTTGTAAGGTGTAATAGAATAAACGAAAGGATTAATAAGACTGCGAAGATAATGACCTGATTTGGAATCCCTGCAATATTCCCTGCAGCAATCTCCTGAAATTCAGGTGGAAAATTAGTAATCCCTTGATAAGCTACTACTCCAGCAAGTGCGGGAACAACCAAAGCCAATCCTGAATAAAGGAAGGACCCGCCTAGTGTAATGACCATCGGCTGAACTTTTGCATACGCAATTAACATTCCACTAATCAGTCCGCAAAGCGCTCCTACAAGAAGTCCAAGAAGTACCGCTAACCAGATATTAAGCCCCATCTTTTGCCAGAGAACCCCTACACAAATTGAAGTCAATCCCATAATGGACCCAGCTTGAATATCCATTCCTCCTGTAATAATGACGTAAGTAACCAATAGAGAAACGATACACACTGGAATAAAATTATTAATCGAATTCATTAAGATGAATGGATTCAAGAAACGTGGATTCAAACTTCCGAAAATGACAAACTCTAAAATTAAGAGAAGAACTAAGAAATACTCCCAGCGCCATTTTAGAGAACTGAATATTGATTTTTTGCTCTTTTCCATCTTATTCCCCTCCTTGTTCTACTCTTACGCGGAGTCGTTCTTTTCGAATATTTTCTTGCGTTCTTTGGTTGGAAATGGCTCCAATCACCACAATTGCAATTAAGATTCCTCCTGTAATCGTATTGTTGAATGTTGAAGGGAAGTTTAAGAAGACTAGGATACTACTAATGGATGTCATCAGAATAGATCCAATAATCGCCCCGAATGTAGAGCCTTGTCCTCCTTCAAGAGCAATACCACCAATCACACATGCGGCAATTGCGGTCATTTCATAACCCGTTCCATCCGTTGGAGTAACAAATCCAATACGGCTCGCATATAAGACACCTCCGATAGCCGCAAAGCTTCCACAGATGATATAGCTGAGGAACTTAATGCGCTCTACCGGAATACCGATGAGTCTTGCCCCATCGATATTGTCTCCCACTGCTTTAAAGCTCTTACCCACCATCGTTTTCTTCGTAAAGAAGTAGAGTAAAATCGCAATCACTAAAGCGCTTGCAAATACGTATCCAAAAGTTCCTCCAATTGTTTCTTGAGAGATATTCAAAAATTCATTTGGAAAATCTTGTAACCATTGTCCATTTGTATAGATATATTGGAACCCACGAATAATCCCCATCATTCCAAGCGTCATAATAATCGAAGGAATTTTAAAGAGCACAATTCCAAGAGCATTTATTATGCCTATCACCATTCCTACGATAATCGCTACTATAAATACTGAGAAGATAGAAGCTCCCCCATTTAACATTTTTCCCGTAATGGCTGCTGTTAAACCAACGATTGCTCCAATGGAGACATCAATTTCGCCTGTGAAAAGAACAAAACACATTCCAAGCGCAACCATCGCATAAACAGCACTGTTATTAACAATCTGGAAAATATTCTCAAGAGCCAAGAACTGTGGATTGAATAATCCTACGACTACAAAAAGTCCAATAATAAAAATGATTGAGACGATTTCTCGCTGTTTGAGTAAATTCTTCATTAGACTTTCTCTCCTTTTACAACACCGAATGAGGCACTCATCAGATTTTCTTGAGTGATTTCTTCACCGACAAACTCTGCATTAATTCTGCCATGATACATCGTTACGGCTCGGTCAGATAATTGAACAATTTCTTCCATATCCGAAGAAATCATCAATATCGCAAGCCCTCTTTCTTTGAGCTCTTGAATGATTTTGTACACATCTCCTCTGGCACCTGCATCAATTCCTCGTGTCGGTTCATCTAAAATTAGTAGTTTAGGCATGGAGGCAATAGCTTTTGCAATCACCACTTTTTGCTGATTCCCACCCGATAAGCTACCAATCTCATCACTAACATCCATCGATTTAATCTTGAAGGAGCGTTTAAAGTATTCGTACATTTCTTTCTCACGTTTTCGATTTACGAAATACTTTCCAATCGACTGAAGAGAAGCGCCCGTGATATTCATCCCAAGGTCACTAATCTTAAAAATTCCGTGTTTGAATCGATCTTCGGGTACATAATTAAGCCCGAGATGAATCACCTCACTCGTAGATTTCCCAGTGATATCGATTTTTCCAAGAAGGACCTTTCCACTATGCACTTCGTCTTTCCCGAAAATCGTCTCAGCGAGTTCTGTACGACCTGCACCGACAACTCCCGCCAACCCGAGAATTTCTCCAGGAAATACTTTTAGAGATACACCTTTAAAGCCATTTCCCGAATAGTCCTCCACCGATAAAATCGGTTCGACTGTTCGATCAATGACTCTCCCATCGTCATGATTTCTAAAATCTTTCATATTCGTTCCATCTGGTAACAACGCTTGAATCAACATATCATTGGTAAACTCTTGTGTCTTTCCAGATAAGCTAATCTTTCCATCGCGCATAATAATAATGTCGGTAGCAATCTTAAAGACTTCTGTTAGACGGTGCGTAATATAGAGAATCCCAACGCCTTCTGTCTTTAGCTTCTCGATGAGTTCGAATAAAGTTTCTGTTTCATTAAAGGTCAACGAACTTGTAGGCTCATCCAAAATTAAAACTTTTGGATTACGAATCAAGCCTTTTAGAATTTCAACCAATTGTTGTTCCGCAATCGTTAGCGTATCTGCTCTACGTTCTAGATTAATACTCCATTTCAATTTTTCAATAAGCTTTAGGAGATTAGCCTTTTGTTCGCTTGCATCCCCTGGCAATCCAATTAGAATATTCTCTAAAACAGACATATTCTTAAAGAGCATCGGTTCCTGTGGCACCAAATAAATCCCACTATTTAAAGCAACAGCAGGTGTTAAGTTCTTATGTGACACCTGATTGAGAATAATCTCTCCTTGGTCGGATTTGTAGATACCCATAATAATCTTCATGAGCGTACTCTTACCCGCACCGTTCCCCCCAATAATGGCGGAAACTTCTCCAGGAGAAAGACTAATGTTAATGCCCTTTAATACATGGTTATCGCCGAACGATTTACAGATGTTTTTACATTCCAGCAACTTCACATTTTCCACGACAACATTTCCTCCTTTACAAATGTTACGTATACAAACTTTTGTTTCGTATTCATTGTACTTATTTTTTAAAGCGCTGTCAATGACGTAAATTTGATAATTCTATGAATAAAAACGAACGAAAAAAAGAAATCCCGCTAAAACAAGCGGGATTTCTTTTTGCATATCAAATAACTATACAGGATATTTCTTCAGATTTTTCACCAATTTTTTTGCAATAATTTCATCAATATCCATATCTAACTTTTCGGCTAAAGTATAACAATAGATAAGAACATCTGCTAATTCTTCCTCAATGTCCTCACGTTTTTTCTCGACAGCAGATTCTGGATCAGTCCATTGGAAGATTTCTAACAATTCAGCAGCTTCAATGGATACTGAAAGAGCCAAATCTTAAGAAAATTTACTTCTTACTTCTTGTATCCAGCTAGGTAGTTTTTTCCCTAAGTCGATACTATGTTTAATTCTATTATTATTTTCTTTATTTTGAGCAATATCCATATCAATGCTTTCAATTATTTCATCGATATAGGGAATGTTATCATTTTTGTTTTCTGAATAAGAATTTACGGACTTAATCAATATTTCTGAATTCGTAATTCCCCAAAATTCAGAAAATTGTTTAACTTCTAGCTTCAGTTTTTCTTTTTTCCAATTCTTAAACGCTACATCAAAATCTATGTCTGAAGGGATATGACCAGTGATAAGCTCTTTTTCAACAAATTCACGAATCAATGCAGCAGTCTCTGCTTCTCCATTGTCACTCAACTGTTGAATTTTTTCATAAATAAGACGCAGAAATTCGGCATCAACAGTCTGTACTTTTCCTGTTGTAATAACTTTATTACCAATTAAATTTAAAATATGACCAGCATCTATTACTTGTGTATTGGCTAACTTTGTTCTTCCTTGGAGTGTACGAATAATTGGTGGGTCTACATTTTTTGGATCTTTAGAGAACAAATTCTTATAGGCACCAATATACTTTAACCAAGTGTGTTCCGTCATTCCAAAACCATCATCTGACCATTGATATTCATAGTACTGTTGAACTATATTCATCTGCTCACTGGCCTTAAGAAAAGCTTCTTTAAAGAGTTGTTTTTCCTCTTCACAATCTTTTATTGAAGCCCACTCTGAAGGTTCTGGTAGAGTTAATACCATTTCGCTTAGTAATTTTTTCAACTTAGATACTGCAATATCATATTGATCAACAATTACTTTACTACTCTTTCCACCACTTCCGTACAATTTTAGGGCTTCATTCACACTCTCTTCAGTAATTTTTGGATACTGGAAGTTGATAATTGTTCCAAATTCTTTACTTGCACCAAATACACGATTAGTTCTTGAATATGCTTGTATTAAACTTTGTAATTCTAATTTTCGATCCACATATAAGGTGTTCAACCTCTTAGAATCATAGCCGGTTAACAGTTGATCTGCGACAATCACAAGATCAATATTTTTTGGATTTCTCCCACTTCCACCACGAGTGGCACGCTCTACCACATCCTCAAAATAAGCCTGTTCACCATGTTTTTTATCTCCAGCAATAAACTCAATCCCCGTAAACTCACTATAATCTTTGAACATCATTGCAGCTTCTTTGACCGCAATATTCTCTGGATCATTCTCATTTCCAAAGCTAAATGTCATTGCTATATTTAATACATCCCCACGTTCTGCTAATTGCTTTTTGAATTCTTTGTAATAATCTATCACACGTTTTTTATAAGCTACAGTCAAAATTGCATTAAACTCTTTATTTTGTGATTGGGTATCCCAGTTATCTAAGATTTCTTGTACTACGCGCGGAATATGAGTTTCATCTTGATAAATTAAAAGGGCATTTTTGACGGCTTCCTTTTCGACTTCAAGATCAGATAATGCTGCTATTTGTCGTTCAACTTTTTTCTTATCTAAACTCGGATCATCATTTAATATCTTCTCTAAAAGTTTTTCTTTCAAGTCTTCATAGCTTTTAAATTCACCCGTGTTTATATAATCAATATGGAACCCTAATACATTTCTGTCTGAAATAGCTTGGTCAATTGTATATTGATGAAGTTCTGGTCCAAAGAGCTTTTCAGTTGTATTAATCAGTTCACTTTTCTCATTAATTTTTCCCTTAACCTTATTTTCATCAAAAAGAGGAGTACCGGTAAATCCAAAGAAAAGTCCATTCTTTTTAAAATAGTCCTTAATCGTACCCATCATTTGTCCCATAGTAGTCCTGTGAGCTTCATCGATGATAAACACAAATTTCTTTTCAGAAAGGCTGTAATCTTGATTTCTCTTTAATTCTTCAATTAGATTATTCAACTTAAACGTTGTCGTAACTATAATCCCGTTTTTAACCATTTTCAGTTTCTTTTTTAACTGATATGTAGAGCTAGTATCATCAACATCTACTGGTTCATATGCAGCATAAGCTTTAAAATTTTCACCAGTACGGCTATCTAATTCTCGGCGATCGACAAGGAATATAACCTTATCAAATCCAGCTCGAGTAGACAGAAATAATGCCGTTTTAAAGCTAGTAATAGTTTTCCCCGAGCCAGTGGTATGCCACACAAAACCACCATGAGGAATTTTATCTTCATTATCAGCGCCAAAGGCTGCACTCTCTATTGCTTGTAGTGCATAGATTTGATAAGGTCTCATGAGCATGTGTCTACGGTTTTCTTTATCTTTTGCCTCGTCAATAACCAAATAGTCACCTACCATTTGATGAGCCATGGGAATTCTCAAAAAAAGACTAATTACTCTCTTCCAGTCATTAATCAGGTGATTATTTTTATCAGACCAATGAAACATGAATGAAGGATTAAAATCATTAACCGATTTTGGTGTTGCAAAGTAGCATGTTTCAATTTCAGTCGTGATAATCATCATCTGTGAAAATGCCATGAAGTTATTTGAATATTCACCATCTCGATAATAACGATTCAACTGTCCAAAAGCTTCTGCTATTGTTTTATCTGTTCGCTTTTGCTCAATATTAATCAAGGGTAATCCATTAATTAATAATACAATATCAAAACGATTGCCACTCGGTGCCACGATTTCACGTGCAACTTGATAACTCGAATCTCCTCCACTAACTGCAGCCTTTTTAAATATACTTAAAGTAATTTGCTTACGGGTTACACCTGGAAGACTCTCACGGTAAATACCGTCAATTTTTCCCTTTCCTTCTTCCATTGCTAATAATTTTGCAGCTTCATAAGAATTACTAATTTGATTTACTTTAGACATCACTTGATTGAATTCACTATCTGTCAATGCTACACCTTCAAGTTGATCTGCATTAATACGATTTAATTCATTACGCCAGTTATCAATCAGCGTTTGGACAGTTACTTTCTGTTTATTCCCATCAAGGAAGTCGGGAGCTTTCCATCTATATTTTTCGAGTTCTCGTACAAAGTTTTCTTGATATGTCTTTTCACTCGCAGTTTTAGGTGCATTACTCACTATTTACAATCCTCTCTATACAAACATTTCGTTAAGATATGATTTTTTTAAGTCCTCTAATTTGTTAATTTTTTTCTGTAAAAAACTAATTTTTTCGTCAAAAGCTATTAAGAAATCTGAAATAATATTCATCTCGTTTTTATCCCTTGGAACAGATATAATTATTTCTTCCATTACATTATTCATCAACTTTGGGTTCCCAACCTTTGACACATACTTATAAGCAACTAAATTTAAAATCTCACTCACAGCTTTATTACAATAACCATCATTTGACAATAAAACACCATTTACATTAGTACTAAAAAATTTACCTTTTCTATAGTTAACTGTACCAGCATTAGCTCCATCTGTTGTCCAAGTTATGGCTGTATCAAAAAGGTACTCACTATAATATCCCATTAATCCATCATCTTTAGTCTGTGATGAGTATACAGGATATTTATTAGTTTTGTCCTGTATACGAGATGTTAAAGACATTGACAATACTTGTCCACGTGTTACTTTAAACATGTCTGAAACTTTCTTTTTTTCCCAATCTTCTGCGAATCCAGGAAATCGTCTTTTAGGATTTAGTTCACCTTCTACAGGAATAATCTCTGATAAATATGCTGACTTAAGTATCTTTAATTTATATAATTTACGCTGATGAAGAGTGATGAGAGTATCCAAGCTAGAAAAATACCCGCCGATTTTAGACTGCTCATCCCCTGCTACTGGTACCGCGAACTCTAAATTTGACACCAAATTCCAATCTGCTCTTGGCATTTTAGAGCCAGCGGATTGATTAGCAATATCATCAAACTGCTGTGTCTGAATGAGTCTATACAAGAAAGATTTATCCACCTTAATAGGTTTTAACACCCACCAATCACCCACGGCAACGCCTGAAAAATCAGGATTTAGCCAATTATGAAGATATGGACGGAGCTTTCCATACAGCACCTGTGAACCATCAAAAACAATTCCTTTTTTAACAACCTCTTTTTGATTAACATCTTTATTTAATCGTCCTGCTTCTACAATAACATCCTCATATTCCACGCTTGGAAAATCTCTTGAAGATTCTTGTACAGTCGATTCTCTTAACGCAATCTCTGAGAACTTCCGCTGTTCCCAAGCGTCAGCATTTGCAAACTCCTTAAATCGTCTCTTCGGGATCAATTTATGCTTATTACTCATCGAACCACCACCAATTCACTAGCAAGTTCCTTAAATAATTTTTCCGCTTTTTCGATTTCTAAATCAATTTCATCCAACGTTTGCTCATAGCGCTTTTCAAGCATTGAAATTTTTGATAGTTCCTCACGTAATGGTCGTTCTACTAACGAAACAAGAGCTTCAATCAAATTACCAAACCATTTTTCATACACAAGTTCATCAATTTCTGCATTTGTTAGATTTTCTATCTTCAACTCTACTTCATCGTTTAGTTGTTTTTCTTGAGCTTTAAGCGATTTATTCTTTGAACTCAACGAAGTTAGAAGTTTATCTACTTCATATAATAATTCGTATTCAATAGTATTTTTTTCAATATTTTTTATTGCTGTCTTTACTTTCTTACCATCAAAACTATCCTGTGGTTCTCCTTCTTCATCCTTTTTAATAAAGTCATACAATACGTCATATTCGGGAGAATCTTCTACCTTAAATGCTTCAATCAATTCCGAAAGTTGGCTCTCGACTTCTTGTATTTGCGTATTCAAATGGTTAATTGCGTCTCTTTCAGCTTTAAATAACTTAATAGCAATTAATTCATTAGGAACAAGAATACCTTTCCATCCAACTTGTTCTTGACGTTTATTTTTACCTGAGCCTTTTGTCACCACATTCGGTTCACGAGTACGTCCAATAGAATAAAAATCACTAGTCGCTATTAATTCACAGTCCTTAGCTAAATTTTCTTTCCAAATTTCCGCCACAACTTGATATGCTGCATAGCTATCAATAAATTTGTATTTAGAAACTATACTTTTAACTTCTAAAAGCATCTCGTCCATTATAATATTCGTATCAGAATTAGAATTGACAGCTCTAAGAATATTCCAGTATTTTGTCACATAAGATTCAACGGTCGTCTTCATTTCCGATTTTATATCTAGAATCTTTTGTGCGTTGATCACTTCCTGAGTCAGTTGATTGATCTCCTTATTTAATTTCACATAACCAGTTCTCACGTTCTCGAATGAAGACGCCATAATGCCTGGTACTAAAGTATTCAATGTCGTTAATTCATCAATATTTGATTTAGGAATACCACCAAATAAATGAGCATCTACGTCTTGTACAAATTCATCATCATTAGATTCAACATAACGTGGAATATTTAAGTTCCATTCATTAGTCAAGATCTCTTCACGTGAAGCTAGATGACTATATCCTTCTAATTCCACTCTAGAAGCATACGTATCCACTATTTTTGCAATATCTTTTTCTTGCAATACATTTTGCTTTCCAACTTTTATAAAATCTTTAGATGCATTAATCACCAAAACTGGGGCTCCATTTGTACGATTTTTCTTCAAAATCATTACAACTACTGGAATTCCAGTATTTGTAAACATACCACTTGGAAGGCCAATTATTGCGTCTATCATATTTTTTTCTAATAGTCTTTGACGAATCTCTCCTTCAGTTCCACCTCTAAAAAGAACACCATGCGGTAAAACAATTGCCATTGTTCCATTGGTATCCAAATGGTAAAGACCATGTAAAAGAAACGCAAAATCACCTTTTGAATCTGGAGGTAATACACCAGCCAATTCAAAACGAGGATCACTAACTTTTAATCCTACTTGATTCCAGTCTTTTAGAGAATACGGTGGATTCATAACGACTGCATCAAATTGTACTCCAGTATTTGGTTTACTTGGATCCTCTGGCCAGTCATGAGATAAAGTGTCTGCGTTACGAATTTTCATCATACCTGGTTTCACATCATGTAAAAGCAAGTTCATACGAGTCAAGTTATAAGTTGCAGTATTTTTTTCTTGCCCATAGTAACGGAGATCTTTTTGTTTTTCTTTATTCAGGTGTTTTTTTACCGTAAGCAAGAGAGAGCCGGAACCAACTGTAGGGTCATAAATTGAAGTTAGATTCTGATCTTTAGCCACAATCTGAGCCATTACTTCAGAAACTTGTCTTGGAGTATAGAATTCTCCAGCTTTCTTTCCTGATTCCATTGCAAACTGCCCAATCAAATACTCATATGCATCACCCAGGACATCACTTTTTTGCAATGCAACCATATCAAGGTCTGCAAATAGATTGATTAACGCCTTAATATTTCTACTTCGTTCATTTAGATTACTTCCTAAAGCTGTGTCCGTTAAATCAAGAGTTGAACTAGAAAAGAGCCCTTTAAAATCATCAGAATCTTCACTAATTGCGATTGTTTTTTCAAATTCATTTAAACTATCAATTACATTTTGGACTTCAAAATCACCATGATTAATATCATAAATCCATTTTTGATATAAGTATTCTGGAGCTACAAAATATCCCAAAACCTTCTGAAGTATTTTATCTAATTCATTTCCTAATTCTTCTCTATTTTGAATATACTCTTCAACTAATTCTGCTTCTGACAACTTACCTAATCCTGCAGTTTTTCTAAACGCTTCCAATGTTTTATCACTTAAAAACTTATAAAACATTAAACCAAGCATATAATCTTTGTAACGACTTGCATCCATTGAACCCCGTAGCTTGTTGGCACCATCCCATAATCTGCTTTTAATTTCTTCTGATGTTATCACTGTTTTTCCTCCGATTTCTTTAAATTTCCTTTTTAGATAATTTTGAAAATCAATTTTTTGCTTTTTGATACTTTTACAAGTATATATTCTTGATTATATCATTTTATCAGACTATATAAAGCAGAAAAAAAGTATATTGTTCTATTTTTGAACAAAAAAAGCACCCCAAGCATTTAAATTTCAGAATGCTCGGGGTGTATATTTATTTCAATTCCTTTAACTCTTCAATTATTGGCTCATAATCAACTTTAGAATAGTCGGTAACATCTACTTCGTAAAGTTTGCCCATTTTAAAATGAGTATCTTAAATAATCTCAACAAATTCTTCTTTCGTAATGAGCTAATTTGCTGCAGTTCTATCTTTCAGAGTATCACCTAACTCTTTTTAAATTTAATTCCTAACTGACATCCATTCTTCTCAGCTAGTTTAATTAACGTTGATAATCGAGGGTTTGCCTCTCCACCTTCAAGAAATGACAATCGAGCCTGTAGGATCCCTGTTTTTTCAGCATATTCTGTTTGCGTTAGTCCTGAAGACAGCCGTAATTCAATCATCTTTATTGCTGCATCCTGCTTAGAAATCTCTCTTCGTACATCACTTTCAAACTCTGGATAAGTCGATTGTAATTGAGTGTATAATATCTTCAGGTATTTCCCCATTTTCTCCACCTTCCTTATACGTTCTTGAGACAGGTATTGACAGATACTCACTCTTATTCTTTCCTCTTCCCCACATCTCTAGAATAGATTCTGTCACTCCATATTTTTCTAATAATGCTAAAGCCGAATATAGTTTTACTGATTCTTCATAAGTCAGCGTTTCAAATTTTTGAAGCATTTTTTTCGAAACTCTAAATTTTCTTCCCATATCATCCCCTCCTAACACCATTATAATGTATACATTATATAACGTATACATTATAACGAAGTTTTTCTCAAAATAATCCATTATTTTTTAGGAAATCAGCGTTTTATTTCGTAAACCCTATTTATTATAAGAATAATTCATGATATTATCTTCGTGAAGCAATGAATAAAGAGGCGAAATTATGCAACCTAAAAAGACAACGGATCAACTATTAATTATTGGAAACGGCTTTGATTTAGCATGCGGACTAAAGTCAAGATACAAAGATTTTTTTGATACGATTTCTAAAGAAAAATATAGCGATAATTTTTGGTATTATATTTTGGATTGTTTACGAAATCGTGATTTATTAGAATCTGAAAGTTGGGCAGATATAGAATTACAAATTTTTAATCAGTTAAAAAATATAGAGATACTTTATAAAGATAATTTTATCCATCGGTTGGATAAAGATCCTGATTGTGATTATATTGGATATATTAATAATTATTTAAAGCGACGTCGAGATGACGTGAGTAAAGATTCAGTAACCCCAGAATCATTAGAGATGACATATTGGGGATTAGTAGTAACAAAAAAACAAGGTACAGATATCCCTAAGACTATTGAACAAGCTTTAAGTTATTTATTTAAACATCTAAAGAAACTAGAACAGGATTTTTGTGTTTTCTTATTCGAACAAATTGAAGAAGAAAAAAACACGATGTTTTCTAAAACTATTTCTCAGAATGATTTTGAACCTGAATTTAATAATTATTTTACATGCTCTAAAAAGTTATTAAATCATATTCTAAAAGCTTATTATCCAAATAAATATAAAATGTCTAATTCTCCGGATAAACAAACCGAAACTTTTAAATTTAATGGATCAAATGATATTCTCTCATTTAATTACACTCTACCGGTTCAATCATACAATTGGTGCAATATTCATGGTAGTTTAGAGTGTGAAAATATAATTTTCGGAATTAATTATGATAGTTTAATCTCTCATTTTACAAATCCACCAATTCAATTTTCGAAATCGTATCGAATATTAGAAAACAGCCTTATTTCTAATATTCGTCTTTCTAAAGATATCAAAAACATACTATTTTATGGACACGGTCTTGGTGAAGCTGATTATCCATATTTTCAGTCAATTTTTGATTCAATAGACTTATATCATGGGAATACTCATTTGATTTTCTTTTGGGATGCATATGATGAAGATAAAAAATTAGAACTGCATAAAGAAATGTTAAACAAGGTTGTTAATCTAATCGAAAAATATGGCCAAACTTTTTCAAATAAGGATCATGGAAGAAATCTTCTTACTAAATTAAAAATTGAAAATCGAATTCTGATTAAAGAAATTTTTCCAAAAGAAATATTTAAACAAAATATCCAAGAGTGACTTAGTTCCTCTCGTTTTTGAACGCTTAAACACTCTACTATTTTATTAAAGTAAAAAACAGTTGAAGTAATTTACTTCAACTGTTTTTACTATCTACACTATAGATAATGCTAATTCGTCCCCATGCTCATGGTTTCTGGCAAGGTACTGCCGCCGTCGATGACGATTTGGCTTCCTGTGAGGTAGCTGGCTTCGTCGCTTCCAAGGAAGGCGAAGAGTTCGCCGACTTCGAGTGGATCTGCCAAGCGTTTCATTGGCACTCCGACTGCGATGTCTTGGATGGCACTTTCTGGGTTGTCTGGGTTGGATTCAATGGCCATCTTTTCAACCATTGGTGTACGCGCATAACCGAGTTGTGAGCAGTTCACGCGGATATGGCGGTCTGCGTATTCCACGGCCAAGCATTTTGTCAATCCCACGAGTGCTGCTTTTGTCATGGCGTAGGCTGCTTCACCAGCATCGGCTACGATATCCCCTGTGACGGATGAAGCAATGACGATACTACCACCGCCTTGTTCCAGCATATAAGGAATAACAGCCTGACACGTATTCCATACACCCTTAATATTCACATCGATATGGAAGTCACGCATTTCATCGCTCATTTCTTCAAATGGAGCCAAGCGACAAACCCCAGCGTTGCAACAAGCTACATTCACTTCCCCGAAGGCGTCTTTTGTCTTCTTGGCTGCTTCTTTCATATGGTCTTTGTTGGAGACGTCACCGACATAAGTGACAATCTCTGCGCCGTAGGTTTCTCTTAATTCTTTTGCCGTTTCTTCGACTTCTGGTAATAAGTCGACCAGGCACATCTTAGCGCCGTATTTAGCATAGACCGTTGCAATTCCCTTTCCGAGTCCAACGGCTGCTCCAGTGATGAGTGCTACTTTTCCTTCTAATTTTTCCATGGTTTTCTCTCCTTTCTTTGAACTTTTCTACACCTCCAGTGTACCTTTTTGTGAGCGCTTTATCAATTTTGTTTTTGGTTATTTGAACTTTTTAGAACCGTTATATCTTCAATTTGTGAACTTTAGCGCATTTTATAAAGCAAAAAAATCGCCTTCCAGAAGGTGCCCCTTCCGTCCAGCGATCGTTTTTGTTATTTGGTTATTCTTGCCCTTTTACTTCCGGCGTTGCGACATCCTCACCAAACCACTTCTGGCTGATTTGTTGGAAGATGCCCTCTTGATAAAGTTCCTGGAAGGCCCGGTTCAGCGCTTCAAGTAACTTCTTATCGGCAGGTCTTACGCCTACCGCAAAAGACTCACTCTCGAATCCTGAAGGAATGGTGTCGTACTCGTCGGCGATCCCTTCTGTTGTGAGGTAGTAGTCCGCGTATACACGGTCGATCAGCAAGGCGTCGATACGATCATTCTTCAAGTCGATAATAGCCTCGTTTACGCTTTGGTATTGGTCGGCGTCCCCGCCTTTCACACGGTTCTTCAACACTTCTGGATGTTCTTCAAAATCCAACATCCCTGACGATCCGTTTTGTGCCCCCAGGACTTTCCCTGCCATATCTTCCACTGAATGAATGCTACTCGTTTTCTTCACGACTAAGATTTGCGTATTTTGCATATAGGGAATCGTGAAGGCGACTTTCTCGCGACGTTCGTCTGTCGCAGAATACCCATTCCAAATCGCGTCTATCGTGCCGTTTTGAAGTTCGGTTTCCTTCATGTCCCAGTCAATCGGTTGGAAGTGAACCGTGATGCCAAGTTTCTTCGATACGTACTGGGCGAGTTCGATATCAAAGCCGGCATAGTCGCCATTCTTCTCCTCGAAACCCATCGGAACAAAGGTATTATCGAAGCCGACTGTGAGGCTCTTTTGTTGTTGGTATTTATCCCAGTTATCGACTTTTGGGTTACTTGCCAGTTGTGTGCATCCCGCCAGGCTCATTACCGCCACCCCTACAAGCGCCAAAAGCCCTAGGATTCCTTTTCGTTTCTTCATAGCGGCCTCCTATTTCGGTTCGAACGTCAAGAGTTCATCCGCGATGTTTTCGGCAAAACTTAAATCGTGGGTGACGACGATTTGAGTCATTCCGAGTTCTTTGTTTTGGAGGATTAACTTCTCTACTTCTAGGCGAAGAGCTGGGTCGAGTGCTGACGTTGGTTCGTCGTAGCCGATAATTTCAGGGTCAATCATCATCGCACGTGCCAAGGCGATCCGTTGTTTTTGTCCGCCTGAGAGTGAATACGGGAATGCGTCCTCGTGTCCAGCTAGGCCGAGGCGTTCTAAGAGAGCTCGTGCCTTCGTGTTTGCTTCTTTTTGAGGTATGCCGTTCATTTTCACCGGAGAAATCGTTAAGTTTTCTAACACTGATAAATGTGGGAACAATTGGAAGTCTTGGAACACGAATCCAAGCAGTTGGCGCTTTGTGAGTTCATCAAGCGCGAGCGGTTCCCCGTTATAGAACACTTCCCCAGAGTCAATGGTTTCCAGTCCTGCTAACATACGAAGTAAAGTCGTTTTCCCGCCTCCTGAAGGTCCGACGATGGCCAAGATTTTTCCTTCATGAATGGTTAAGTTAAAATCGGACAAGATTTGTTTATCGCCGAAACGTTTACTTATATTACGTAATTCTAACATCTGCTTGTCCTCCTATTTATAATAACTAAATTTTTTTTCAATGCGTTTGGCCACAAGCGTCACAATCCCGATAACGATGAGATAAATCGCTCCTGCTAGAAACATCGGAACAAGACTGGCATCGCGGTTAGCTGCGGTACGGCTCGCCAGAATCAGGTCTGAGATTCCAAGCGCGTATACAAGGGACGTATCTTTGACAAGGCTCATGATTTCATTGAAGACACTTGGCAAAACAATCTTCGTCACCTGTGGAAGAACGATATAGCGAATCGTCGCTCCTGGTGTGAATTTCAACACTTTCGCCGCTTCATACTGCCCTTTTGGAATTGTATCGATCCCCCCACGGAAAATCTCCGCAAAGTACGCCGCATAGTTGAGCGTGAAAGCAATGAGCGCTGCAGGGAGTCGGTCTAGACGAATGCCGACACTTGGCAAGACGTAATAAATAAAGATAAGTTGAAGTAACAGAGGCGTCCCGCGCATCACCCAAATATAGATGTGAATGAGCCAGTTGAGTGGCTTCCATTTGAGTTGCATCGCAAAGGCAATGAGAATGCCAAGCGGAATCGAGAAGATAAGCACGAGTGCGAACACTTCTAATGTCGTTACTGCTCCGTGTAATAAACTTGGTAAAATTTCGAGTGAATAAGACAAATTAAGGACCTCCATCTGTTAATTGATGGTACATAGTATAGCACAAACGATTTATTTGAAAAAGATGAAAGTTTCATGAGAACGGTCTCAGTTTTAAACTTTTTTATCCTATTTTCTAAACAAAAAAGACCTGTCGAAATCGACAAGTCTTTGAATCTCACTATTAAATACTTAACTCAATTCGCTTGAAGAATTCCAAGCGGTCAATACACTCTACACCAATATCCTCTGCGACATCAGGAATTTTTGCACTTCTTACCGGTCCACCCTTGTATAGATTCACATTCTTTGTTTCTTCTGTTACAAGAACATATTTTTCTTCTTTAGCAATTGCCAGTAACCACCCATCTGCCACCGTTTCTTTAGACCATCCATTTGGTGAATCCAATGCTTCATTTTTATAAACTGGATTATTACGTACGTTATTCAAAACTTCAGCCCACTGCATCCAGTATTTCCGATGGTCAATTGGATTCAAACCACACGTCTCTGTCATATAAGTGTTTAACCAAGCACTATTTTTAGTCTCCTCCATCACAACTCTTGGAACAACGACTTCCTGCTGAAAAGTTTGAACTAATTTCCCCCAAAATGTTGGAAAGTTCCGTTGCGGATAATACCGTTCATAAAATGCAATATAAATATTCGTGTCTAGTAGATACATACCCTATTATCTCTCCCTTAATATTTGATAACCTTTATATCCTACTCCTAATAAACGAAAAGCTTCTGTATACGTAATGCGATCGGATTGAATCGCATTCTCAATATACTGGAAGAAATTTCTATCGATACGATAGCGAGTGTTATTCTTATAATCTCCACCTTTACTCTTTGGTTTCGTTTGATTCTTCCACTCATTTTCCCATTCACGCACGTGCATTTGATAGTCTGAATTTGATAAAAATCCTAAGTCCAACAATCGTCTTGTAATCACAAATCGACTAACTTTAAAAATCGATGCTAATGCGTCAATTGAAGGATGTTCGTCATATCTCATCTTCAATAGGTCGGCAGGCACAAGTACTTCTGCTGTTACCTTATTGACAAAGGCCTCTACTTCATCATACTCCGATTCAAGGGGCGTTTGACCAAGGATTTCCTCTTCTCCTAACAATAGATGTACAAATTCATGGACTAGCGTAAAGACCTGCGCATTTTTTGTATCTGCTTGATTAATAAAAATAATTGGCGCTTTCTTATCCGACAATACGAAGCCACGGAACTCTTTTGGATCTAGTAATCTATGGGTATTGTCTTGAAATTTCCCATTCGTAAAAACAAAGACACCTACACGACTGATTTTTCCACGCAAGAACTTAAACACTTCTTCTTTTTTGACTTTTTCGAAGTAGTTTTTCTTTAAGCCTAATATCTCCCTCACAGCTTGGGCTACAACCATCGCATCATCATCCATCGAAAAGCTTCCAATGAAATCAAGTTCCGGTAAACGTTCTTCTTTTAGAAATGCTTGCTTTGACTTCATCTCTTCAATCGTGTCTCTTAATTCCCTAGAAGGTTCTCCAATAAATTCTGAGTTTACCGTTCTAAAAGGAATCTCAATTTTCTTCTCAGGGATGACTTCATCACTAAGTAACACTCCTAAAGGAATCCGAAAATGTTTCGCCATCTCTGATAATTGGTTAAAGGAAGGTGTTCTCTCTCCCGTTAAAAACTGACCGAATCGTTTACTGACTTTTTGTTCCATAAATTCTTTCGATAATCCCGATTTCTCGAAATAATAATTTAACACTGCCGTATTCATTCGCTCACTTCCTTTCCTAGTTTCAATTATTATACCAGAAATAAATTCGAAATCATCATGATTAGAAAAAAATTTTTATTCAAAAACCGCAACTGGATTTGCTCCAATTGCGGTTTGATTCTTTCTTATTCAATAATGCCTTGTTCCACTTTCCTGCGTTCTTTGAGAAGGTCTCGTACTGAAATCAAGACCACTGCTCCGAGTATCATCGCCATTCCGACAAAATCAATGGCATAAAAATGCTCGTTCATAATGAGAAAGGCAAAGAAGACGGCAGAAATAGGTTCAACCGCAGCAATCAAACTACTTTTCACCGGACCGATGTAGCTCGTCCCTTTTAGGAACATCGTATAAGAAATGACCGTTCCGATAAGGATAATTCCCGTTAACGCAGCCAGAATATCAACACTATATTCCAGTTGGAGGGTCGTGAGTCCACTCATCGGGAAAAGAATGACTCCTGCAATCACCATCCCTACTCCAATCACCGTTAGACTTCCATAGGTTTGAATGAGTTTAATCGGAAGCATAATATAGATGGCATAGGTGAACGCACTAAAGATACCCCAGAATAGCCCTAGTGGTGTGACGCTAAGTTGATTCCACTGACCATGTGTCGCAATCAAGAAGGTTCCCGCCATCGCAAGAACAATAGAAGTCACTTCAGACGCGGTCGGAGCCGTACAATTTTTCAAGCAGATGTACACGAGAATAATGACCGGACAAAGATACTGCAAGACCGTTGCCGTTCCAGCATTACTCAAGGCGATCGCTTGTAAATACGAAAATTGATTTAAGAATAATCCTACAAAGGCAAAAATAACAATTTTGACGTAATTGCTCTTCTCTTTAAAGAACGCGCTTAGCTGCTCGCGGTTGAAGAGAGAACTCATTAGAAGAAGTAGTGTTCCAGAGATAATCAGTCGTAAATCTGTCAAAGCCAGCACACCCATCCCGTGCGCCATCAAGTACTGACCACTCGCTCCACTCATCCCCCAGGCAATCCCCGCAAAGAGCGTCATTAAGGTTCCTTTTAGAATTTTTTGTTTTGGTTGTTTTGTAATGTCTTTATTTTTCATAAATCCGATTATAGCATAAAAAAGAACGATTATTGCTGAAGGAAAAAGTAAATTTTTCGTGAAATTTGTTAATATAGTTTGAACTTCAAACGAATTTTTGTTATAGTAATAACGTTCATTTTTGAAAAACAGGGAGGAAAATATGAATAAAATTACAAAACTAACTTTTATGACTGCAGCAATGTTTCTTTTATCTGCTCAAGCGGTCTACGCAGAAAATGCACCTGCTGAAACGACAGAAGCCACAACGGTAGCTCCTGTAGAAAATAATGCAGACAACCACGAGAATGAAGTCGTGGAAGAATATCAACCAAAAGAAGAGCCTTTTACTGGTTTTACTTCTAGAGATGGCGTGACGTATTATCACGTGAATAATGTTCCAATTACTTCACAATGGAGAAAAATTAATGAAAAATGGTACTATTTCAACGAAGAAGGCATCATGCAAAAAAGTGCAATCGTTGACGGTTACCTTCTACAAGATACAGGAGTCATGGCACAAAACGATATCGTTAAAGTCGGCAACGATGTTTATTACGCAGACGAAAATGGAAGAATTGTTTATAATTCATTAGTGGAAACCGTTAAGGAAGGCGAATATTTGTACTTTAATGCTAAAGGGCATTTAGACCCAAATCCTGAAGCCTATGGATACCTTGTTGGGGATAACGGCATCATCCGTAAAAATGCCTGGGTTGAAAAGGATGGCAAATGGTATTATGCCGATCATAACGGTAAAACGGTTCGTAATACATGGCAAGGCGCATACTATCTTAAAGAGAATGGCGAAATGGCTAAGAACGAATGGATTTATGACAAGAACTACTCTAGCTGGTACTATTTAGCAGAAAATGGTCATTACGTTAGTGATAAATGGGAAAAAGTTAATGGCTTGTGGTATCACTTCCGTCGTGGCGGAGAACTAGATACAAATCAATGGGTCGGTTCTTACTACGTCAAAGGGAGCGGATCAATGGCCGTGAACGAATGGGTATACGACAAGAACTATTCTAGCTGGTATTACTTTGATGGCAATGGCTTCTACATCACTGATAAGTGGGAAAAAATCAATGGCAAGTGGTATCACTTCCGTCGTGGTGGAGAATTAGATACAAACAAATGGATTGGCTCTTACTATGTTACTGCAGATGGTTCAATGAGAGAATAATCATCCAATTTCAAACCAACTACTCCGGTAGTTGGTTTTTTGTTTATTTGTTCAACTAAATCTACTTTTGAACTTTGTATGAATAAAGCGTTAAAACATTGCACCCCTTCCCCCTTTTTGATACACTGATGACGTAAAAAAAGATTCAGGAGGAACCTATGAAAAAAGCAACAAAACTCACTTTTTTAACTGCTACTCTTTCCCTCTTTCTTCCTCAGTTGGTGTTAGCAGAAACCGTCACAGTTACAACGACGACTCTTCCAACAACGAGTGAAGAAACAACGCAGCTTCCAACAACTCAGCAAGAAGAAACGACGACAGAGAATACTACGGAGGCTCCCGTCTCCCTTCCAACCGATTCTAAAAATGATATTTATTTCTACAAACCAGGGGAACATCCACCTTATACGGGTATTTTGAGAGCTGATGGCAACATTTACTATCATGAGAAGGACAAACCGGTTACTTCCACTTGGAAATGGGCAGAAAATCGTTACTTCTACTTTGGTGCGGATGGAAAAATGGTCAGAAACGGCCTCACACCAGACGGATATTTGGTGGATAATGAAGGAATGCTCGCGAATGATGGCTGGGTTTACCTCCAACAAAAATGGTATTACACTACTTCCGGAGGTAAAGCCGTTCGCAACGCTTGGAAGCAAATCGATGGGAAATGGTATATGTTCCATTCAGATGGCACGATGTATGCGAATGAATTCAACTGGAATTATTATCACAAGGCTAGCGGTGAAATGGCAGATAATGAATGGATTTTCGATTCGTATTACAACAGCTGGTTCTATATCAAACCAGGAGGTATTTACGCTCGAAATGAATGGAAAGATGCCTACTACTTAAAATCAGGTGGATACATGGCGAAGTCTGAATTCATTTATGATCCTTCCTACAAAGCAACTTATTACCTTGAGGACAGTGGTAAATACGCTAGCAATCGTTGGCTTCACCTTCAAAACAAATGGTATCATTTCCAAAAAGCTGGTGAAATGGACAAGAATAAATGGGTTGGCGCTTACTATGTAAAAGAAGACGGTTCAATGGCCGAAAAAGAATGGATTTACGACGGCTCTTATGGCGGATGGTTCTACTTACAAGAAGGTGGCTCTTATGTTCGTAACCTCTTCACTATCGATGGTAAAAAGCATGTTTTCCAAGCGGATGGTCTTTGGGTCGCTGAAGTTCCTGAAGCTGTGAATTACGGACAATACAAAAATGTTATCTTCCTTGATCCAGGGCACGGCGGGAAAGATCCTGGCGCAGTCTATAATGGACTTCGTGAAAAAGACTTGAATCTGCAAATCTATCGTAAACTACGTAGCGAATTAGAAAGACTTGGGTATACGGTTCTTACTTCTAGGGATAAAGATGAATTTGTCGACTTCGTAACAGAACGTTCTCAAATGGCGAATAAAACCGATGCGGACTTCTTTATTAGTATCCACTTCAACGCTTCTAGTGTTCGTGGACAAAGTCGCAGCGGTGTTGAAACTTATATTTATGAAGCCGATGAAGATCTTCCACCTCGTATTAATAAGGAAGCCCATGACAATCCCCTTCGTATGAGTGAAAGTAAACGTCTGGCAGAGAATCTCCACGCTTCGATTATTGAAAAATCAGGGGCTAATGACCGTGGCATCCGTGGTGCAAGTTTTGCTGTGCTTCGTGAAACTGCAAAACCCGCTGTGTTATTAGAACTTGGCTATATAGATGGCCCTGAAAGCAAGAAAATCAGTGATAGTGCTTATCAAGATAAGCTTGTTGCTGGAATTGTCAGCGGCATTCAAAACTTCTACAAAACTGCTAAATAATGTATCAATTTCATCAAAAGTCTCATCCATTGGGTGAGGCTTTTTGTTTTCCACTTCCCTTTTTACAAACGATAAAAAACTAATTATTAAGATTGCAAGGAAGCGCTTAGGTTTATTTGAACCTTCCACTCTCATTTGTTATATTGAAATGGTATCACATGAAAAAAGGGAGGAAAAAATGAAAAAATATACAAGACTGACGTTTATTACTAGTGCAATGATGATGCTATCAACGCAAGCAGTCTTCGCACAAACAACCACAGACGAGAAACCATCAGAAGTGACGACAAGCGAAGTAACTACTGTCGCCCCTACTACACAAGAAGAGACAACAACAACCACGACTACCGAACAGGTTCGTACTCGTAGAAAACGTGAAGTATCTAATGAAGAAACACAATCGAAAGAAGTTGAAAAGTCCACTTATACGGGCTTTGTAACAAGAGATGGCGTTACTTATTACCATATCAATAAGGTGCCCATCACCCGACAATGGAAGCAGGTTGACCAAAAATGGTATTACTTCGATGAAGAAGGAAAAATGCTTAAAAATACAACCTTTGATGGGTACGCCTTTGATCACGAAGGGGTCATGGGAACGAATCAATGGATGACAATTCAAGGAGAACGCTACTACGTTACTGAATCTGGAAAATATCTCAAAGATGCTTGGAAACAATTCGATGGCAAATGGTACTACTTCGACCGTGCAGGTAGAATGCAGAAGAATACTCTTGTAAATGGCTACCTGATGGGCGATAATGGCGCACTCGTTACAAATCGTTGGGTGACGTTCAATCAAAAATGGTACTACGCCCAAGAAGACGGGAAAGCCGTTCAAAACGCTTGGAAACAAATCAATGGAAAATGGTATATGTTCCATCAAGATGGCACCATGTACGCCAATGAATTTAACTGGAACTACTATCATAAAGCTAGCGGTGAAATGGCCGATGATGAATGGGTATTTGATACAACCTACAATAGCTGGTTCTATATCAAACCTGGTGGTACTTATGCCCGAAATGAATGGAAAGGCGCCTTCTACTTGAAGTCAGGCGGTTATATGGCTAAGTCCGAGTTCATTTACGACTCCAACTATAAAGCGACCTACTATCTTGAAGAAAACGGGAAATACGCCGCAGATAAGTGGATGCAACTAAACGGGAAATGGTATCACTTCCAAAAAGCGGGAGAAATGGATAAGAATAAATGGGTTGGTTCTTACTACGTTAAAGACGACGGTACGATGGCTGATAAAGAATGGATTTTCGATAAAGGCTATAATAATTGGTTCTACATTCAAGAAGGCGGTCTATATGTCCGTAATAAATGGCTTGAGTTAAATCAAGAATGGTACTTCTTCAAAAACGACGGCCAAATGGCTCAAAGAGAATGGGTTGGCGATTACTATCTCAAAGCGGATGGAAAAATTGCGAAAAACCAAATGATTTACGACCAAAAATACGGTTCTTCCTACTATCTTGAATCTGATGGTCGCTACGCAAAAAATAAATGGGTGAAAGTTGGCCAGTACTGGTACTACTTCCTCTCTAATGGGAAAGTAGCCCGTCAACAATGGATTGATGGCAAGTACTACGTCTTCGATAATGGTAAAATGGCAACAGGAAAACATATCATCGATCATTATGAATATGTCTTTGACGATAACGGAAATGTCCTCAGTAAAAAAGCGGTCGACATCGGCTGGGTCGAAAAGAATGGCAAACGTTATTTCTATAATGGTGCCTCTCAACGTCTTGGGGACGAGCATACAAAGAAAGTCATGGACGTGAGTGAACACCAAGGTCACATCTCCAACTGGGAAAGCATCATCAAAGAAAATGGCATCGATGCGGTGATTGTTCGTATCGGATATACAGGTGCTGAAGATAAACATCTCGCCAATAATATTCGTGAACTAAATCGTTTAGGTGTTCCATACGGCATTTACCTTTACACATACGCTTCTAACGACGAAGATGGTGTCAAAGATGCTAATCTCACATTAGAACTCATCAAAAGATACAATATCAAACCGACCTACCCAATCTATTACGATATTGAAGATTGGCGTTATGAAAATGGTTCTAAAGTGGCCCCAACAGATACCGCTACATGGGTGAAAATCTGGAAAGCTTATCAAAATACGATGGCAAAAGCTGGCTACACGAACGTACGTATTTACAGTTATCAATATCTCTTACAAAATCGCTTGAATCATCCGGATATCTTAAAATATGTCGACTGGGTGGCGGCTTATACTCCACAACTTAGATACCAACTTCCATACAGCCAACCAAGCTGGGGATGGCAATACTCTTCTACGGAGTATGTAAAAGGCTTGGGTCTAGTGGATATGAGCGTTTGGTTTGGACGTTAAACTCAATCGTTTGTTCCATAAAAATGAAAGCTCCTTTGGATTCTTCCAAGGAGCTTTTTGTGTGTTTTGCTCCGTTTGCCTATCTTCTTCCTAAATTTTTTTAGACTTCTACTCTCTTCTTCTGTATAATGAAAACAGATTTATTCTTTCATTAAGGAGAACGATTATGAAAAATAGAAAACTCATTTTCACTCTATTATCTTGTTCTTTCGTTTTAGGCGCATGCCAAACGACTCCAGATACTAGTAAAGAAACAACAACTTCAGAAACGACTACCCTAGAAACAACGACTGCTTCTCAAACAACCACTGCTCCTAAGGAATCCAGCTTAACGTTGCACTCTTTTGATGAAGTTCTTCAAGCTTACGCAAAAGTCCTAGCAGGAGGAGAACCAGATGGAACGACAATCAATCGTTCCGCTCTTCAAGCCGTTCCTAAAGGCGACGTTGAACCAAAGTTTAAAGGAATTTCATATGCCTTTTCCGATTTGAATCAAGACGGAACGGATGAACTTCTGATCGCACTAAAAGACAGCCGCAATGGATACACTTTACTAGATATTTATTCGAATACTGGAGGGTCGCTTACAAAACTAACCAATGTTTCAAATCAAATGGAAGGTATTGGAAATGAACGTACGACTCTCACCCTTCGAGAAGACCGCTCACTATTATTGAGCACTCCGATTAATCAAGAATTTATTTTATTTAAATTAAATAAAGAAGGGAAAGAGCTTGAAGAAGTCTCTAAAACAAATAATCTAGAAGATGTGAAGAAATACCCGAAAGAATTCAATTTACAAAACTTAACATGGAATGCTTTAACGAAAAACACTGCTTCTTCCAAATCAACATCCACTTCTATGGATCTTGACGCCATTCAAAACGGTGATTATTCAAGTATCGCTGGAATCTGGAAAAACGGAAAAGGTCAAACCTTAACCTTCGATAAAAACGGTCTTGTGAGTACCACTGAAAAATTAGGAAAACCAAAGATGGACCGAGGATATTTAACCGTTGCTGTTAACACGAATACTAGTGGCTATTCAATCATCTTCCTACCTGCTGGAACAAAATTTACAATGGTTCCAAAAGAAGATCCATCAGACCAAACTGTCAATCGTATTTGGGCAGGACAAGGTTCAAGTGGTGATCCAAGAGAATTCTTTTATAAAGTTGAGTAAAATCTACATAAGGTTGGCAATCCTTGCCAACCTTATTTTTTCTTTCCTTTCTATTCTAACCGGCTTCCCTAATATGTCCTTCGTTTTAAAGAAATCAACTCCCAAAAATTCTAAACACTCACTCGTTCAAACCTTCACTTTTTATTTATTCTTAATAATGATAAAATAAAAGTAACATCGTTTAGGAGGAAAATTCATGTTTTATAAAACAAAGAAACTACTTTTAGGATTTTTAGCGTTTCTTAGCTTTCTTTTGATTGCTGGATGCCAACCACAAAAAGAACCTGTTGATCTTACAAAGAATCCACAAGGAACATGGCAATGGACAGAACAACAATTGACGTTGCAAAAGGTATTCCTTGCTACTAATGTCGAATCCCGCGCAGCAGCACTTATGTTGGATGACTTAGATAATGTCAATATGACGATGACGATTAAAGACAACACGGTTGAATTGAAGTATCGTTTTGACTATCTCAGAATTTACGAAGATCAATATAAAGGACAAAACCTTACGACACCTGATTTCAAAACATATGTCCAAAAGAAAACAGAAGATTTAAAAGCCTATGTAGCGACTCTTCAACATACCAAAATCACAGTCGACGAAGCAAACTACGCTTATGACTATACGCTAACAGGAACTATTAATCCGGACAATCACACGATTACTTTCCCAGAAACTCCAACATTCCTAAGTAGAATCATCTTAGGACCTACTTCTAACCCACTGGAGGCTATGACGTATAACTATACAGTGGAGGGAAAACAAATGACCCTTTCTGCTGAGGGCAAAAACGATAAAGGTTTGAAACTTGTGATGCGTCTTCGTTTCAACTACACAGAAGAGAACAAATAGAAGGAGTGATGAATGATGAAAATGATGAAAAAAATTTCGCTATGGACAATGTCGCTTCTTACTCTTCTATTCGTTGCAGGATGTGCTGAACAAAAGCCAGGACAAACGACTGCTGAAACAACAACAGAAGCCCCTGAACCAGTCGCTCTTGAAGGTGAATGGCAAGCAATCGACTTTAGAGATACAATAGAACGTACATTTTTATATACTTACAAGGACGCATATACCCGATTGAAAGTAACAGAGGCTTTCGAAGATGTCTCTCCTACGTTAACAATCGAAGGAACAAAGGTGACTCTTACGTACACGGCTGATATGAATAAATACTTCGAGTTCTTTGCTGAAGCACATAAAGATATCGCTAAGGACAAGGCTGAAGCTGCTAGAGTTCTTGCTGCAAATGCTCAAAAAAATATTAAAAAATCGGAAGACTTATCTGGTACTTACAACGACGAAACTTATATCTATAAAGGGAAACAAGAAGGTGGCGTTTTAGACACAAACGCAAAAACGATTGTCTTCCCGGATGTTCCAAATCTATTTGGTATTCTTCCACTTTATATTTCTTCAAAAGAAGTCCCAATTACGTATCACTATGAGGTCAACGGCGATATTCTTACGATGTACGCTGAAAAGGTCTTTAAAGAAAATGGAATTCGTTTGGTTTATCCGATGAAATTTAAGAAAGTGCAAAAATAATTTATTAAGTGCACTATTAAAATACTTTAGAACCTTTGGTTCGTAATAGTTATGATAACTGCTACACCGGGTTGAGCCTTAGGTCTCAACCCTAGCAAGCTTCAAAGAGCGGGTAAAAGTTAAAAACTTTAACCCGCTCTAATTCACATTGCTTGTTTGTCGCGGTTATCATTCTTATTACCAAAAGGTTCTTCGTATTTTAATAGACTTAAAAAAATTCTTCCTTACACAATCCTTTTTAAGAATCTCAAATTCTGCTCCATCTGTGCTGAAAAACTTTCCTTTTCACCTGTTAAATAATAATGGGATGACGAAGCAAGGTTGTAATTTTCGTGAAAACCGTTGCAAACTTATAGCAATAAACGTATGATAAAGGCATATACAAGACTCTTTTTAGGAGGTTCACAATGGGTAGACTTGGCAAGAAATACTTGTTCGCTCTGCTATCAATCTTTTCAGTATTCGTTATTGCAGGGTGCTCTCAAGGCTCAAATAACTCCGATAGTTCGGCAGCTGCTAAAACAGAAGAAACGAAAATAACAACAGATATTGAGGGCGAATGGAAATTAACAGACATTCATAATTCAATGCAGTCTGTTTATTCTATATACAAATTGAATGTTGATACATTTGGAAAGTTATTAACGACTTTTGACGACTTAGACATGCGCTTGAAGGTTAATGGCGAAAATGTGGAAGTTAGCTACTCTACTGACTTAAATCGTTTTGCAGAGGACTATTATAAAATCTCTAAACAAGATATATCACTTGAAGCTTTTAAGGAAAAACTATTTCCAAAAATTAAAGAATTAGCAGACCCTTACAAGACAAACAAAGTCGCAACTGATACAGCAACGGGTGCCTTTACTTTCTACGCTCCAGGGACCGTCAATTCTAAAGATAAAACCCTGAACTTCGAAGAACCTTTAAACTTCATTATGTACTTCCCGGTGACATTTACGGAGGCATATGATCCAGTCACATATAAATACGATTTAAAAGATAATCTACTAATTATCTCTATGGACGGAACCGAAAAAGAAACACAACTACCGGCTCATGTTGAATTAAAATTCGAACGTGTCTCTGGTTCAGAAAACAATACGACAGAACCAACTTCTAAACAGACAGTTTCTTTAGACGGAAAATGGGAACTGATGAATACTAGAGAAGCCTTATTACGGGGGCTCTTCTATCGTGTGAATAAAAAAAATAAAAAAGCTTTCCAATTAATTTACGTGAATGCGTTAAAGGATTTAAAACCAACCTTAACGATTTCAGGGAATAGCGCTACTTATGACGTTTTGGTTCATCTAACAGACGCCTATAATGCCGATTACAACTATTATTATCAAACCACTAAGACAGAAAATAAAGATTCAAGAGAAAAATACATCAACTTCTACTTTAATCGACTTAAAACAGATTTATCGGTAAGTTTGAATTCTAAAATTGAAATTGATGAGGCAAATTACAGTGTCCATACTGTGGTACCAAACGGAAAGGTGGATACAAATAATAAAACCATCACTTTCCCAAATCCAATGGCTATTGCAGATTTCGTCATTTTTTCAGAAGCATCACAAGCGTATTTAGAAACAACTTATCACTACTCATTAGACGGTGATGTCTTGACAATTACTTTTGAAAAGCCTGATTCTAGCAAAATCTATAATATTTACTACGAATTGAAATTTAAGAAAGTTCAAAACTGATTTATTAAGTGCACTATTAAAATACTATAGAACCTTTGGGTCGTAATAGTTATGATAACTGCTACACCGGGTTGAGCCTTAGGTCTCAACCCTAGCAAGCTTGCAATTTTCATATTGTTAACTTAAACAATGTAGACGCAGTAGACAAATGGATTGACCTTCACTATCAAGTAGTTTGGTCAATCCTATTTGTCCTTGCGGGGGTAAGACTACGAAGAAACAGAAAAACACTGTTTCTTCTGTCTTACTCCCATTCCTATACCCCGAAGCTCCTTCGTATTTTTATAGAAGCTGAAAGCAATTTTACACTAAAAAGTCCTTTAGAGTCTCTATCGTTTAGTGAACCGGTCAAATAAAACTATTCCTCTTCTCATTTTGAATAATCGGTGAAATTACGGGGCAAGCTTGTAAAATTCGTGAAAACCATTGCAAGTAAAAATGGTAATCGTTATAATTTAATTATATTAGAATTACTCTATTAAGGAGGTCTAAAGATGTTTAGACATTATAAGAAATTATTTTTAACACTAGTTGCTCTATTCTCAGTCTTTGTACTGGCTTCTTGTTCTCCAAGCAACTCTCAAAATGCCGCTCAAACAGAAGCGCCAAAAGTAGAAACGATTGACGGTGATTGGGAATTAGTCGATATTCCCGATGCTTTTACGGAATCAATCGGAGCCTATACCCTCAAGGCAATCAACTTTGCTCGTTTATTTGAATCTGTTCAAGACTTCAAAATGGACATGAAGATTGAAAACAATACAGCAACGATTAAATACGATTATAACATTGATAACTTTATTAAAGCTTTCTACACTTTCACAACAGACGCTAGAGGTAAGACTGAAGATGAGTTCAAAAAACTCATATATGACTCTCATGAAGGATTTGCAGGCGACTTTAAGAAATACAAAGTTAGCATGAATATAGATACAGGCGTATTTAGTTACGAAGCAACAGGTTCTATTGATCAAGATGCCAAAACAATGACATTTGATGAAGGAATTTCAGTAACGAACTCATTCTTCTTCTCATTCGGCGAAAATCGCGCTTCGCAAAACACATATCACTACGAATTAAAAGATGACATGCTTTACTTAACGATTGACGGAAAAGCGAAAAAAGATAATCTTCCTGTTCACTATGAACTGCACTTCAAACGTAAAGGAAGCACTACTCAAAAAGACCCAGTTCCAATTGAAGGAAAATGGCAAGCTATCGACTTCCGACCAGCTCTTGAACAAAGCTTAGCCTATAAAGATTTCAACAATGATGATTCGGCTATCAAACTGATCTATCCTGAGGCATTGAAAGATTTGAAACCAACGTTGAACATTACAGGTACATCTGTTGAATTCGACTACACTGTATCTTTAACAGAAGGTTTTGGAATGTTCTACGATTACTTAAAACAAAAAGATGCGTCTAAAGTAACTCAAACGAAAGACGAATATATTAAAAATCAATTTATTAGATTATCGACTACTCTACAAGGAGCTGCTAAAGACTACCCAAATACAACTTATGAATTTGATAAAGATAATAACACAATTCATTCTGTTTTGAAAAATGGTAAATTAGATACAGCAAATCAAACGATTGTCTTCCCAGAAGCTATCAATATTGTGCAGCTTGCGATCATGTCCATTGGACCTGTCAATAAAGAAACGACTTATAAATACTCTATTGATGGAGATATTTTAACGTTGACAATCGAGCAACGCGACGGCAAAAATAATGTAAATACCCTTATCACAACAAAATTCAAAAAAGTGTCTGACACAACTAGCAATTAGTCATTCCACTGCCCTTTGAGAATTTCTCAAGGGGTTTTTTGTGCAAAAAAAATAAGAGCTTAAGCTCTATTAAAATACTTCGGAACCTTTGGTTCAGTATAGTCATGATAACTGCTACACCGGGTTGAGCCTAAGGTCTCAACCCTAGCAAGCTTCAAAGAGCGGGTAAAAGTTGGAAACTTTAACCCGCTCTAATTCATCTTCCTTGTTCTTCGCGGCTATCATGACTATACCCCAAAGGACCTTCGTATTTTAATAGATATGAAAAAGTCTTTTTGCACATAAAAGGCCTTGAGAATCTCAACTATTTGTCCCTTTTTTTAAAGAAGAGGTTGCGCTTCTCACTTTGAATAATCGGTGAAGTTACGTGGGAAGGTAGTAATTTTCGTGAAAAGCATTGCAAAACAAAAATATTAGAAGTATGATATAAACATAATACAACTATCTTTTCGAAGGAGGTCTAACGATGATTAGACAAACTAAGAAACTGTTTCTTGGGCTCTTCTCTCTTATCACAGTTTTTGTGATTGCTGGATGTGGACAGAACCAAGCTTCAGATTCAAATGCTAATAACGCACAAAAATCGCAACAAGAACAAAAAGATCCAAATAATTTAGCTGGTGAATGGGAATCCGTTTACGAGCTTGATTCATTGCAAAAAGCGTTTTTCCCACGAGGAATGAAAAGCTATACTTTTGCGAAATTCATTGAAGCTTTTAAAGACTTCAAGATGAAATTATCCGTTGATGGCACAACTGCAAAACTAAGCTATCATTACGATTCGAAAAAATTTGCAAAAGCATTCTACGAAATTTCAAGGGATAAAAAAGAAATGACAGAGGATGCATTTGTCAGCCGCTATATTAATGGACAAGTAGATTTCGTGAAAAACTTCAAGAAATATAAAGCATCAATGGATACATCGACTGGAACTTATAGCTACGAGGCTACAGGGACTATTGATGAAAACGCAAAAACTGTCACTTTTGACGAAGGGATCATCATTCTTGACTCCTTCCCTCTAACGACAGCGGATAAAGATCACAGATTTGATTCAGTAACATACAACTATGAAGTAAAAGACGGTATCTTGACAATCTACGCCGATATGAAGACGAAGGATAATCTTCCTGTTCATTTCGAACTGAACTTCAAACGCGTACCGAGTGCAGAAAAGAAATAGAAAGGAGACGCGACCATGATTAAACAATATTTAAAACCATTATTGATTGCTGGCTGCTCTCTTTTAATGCTTGCCGGCTGTGGAAATCAAACTGCTACAACAACTACTACATCAACAGCTGCTTCTTCTAATCCTCTTGAAGGAAAATGGGAACAAATCGATTTCAGAAGTACACTTGAACGCGGCTTAGGATACCTAGATTTTCAGGATAAGGAAGAAATTCCACGCCGACTCATTTATTCGGATGCCTTCAAGGACGTAAAACCGACACTGACGATTACAGGGAATTCAGCGGTATATGAATATACTACCTCGATTGAAGCGGCTATGGGCAACTTCTATGACTACGCGAAGTCCAAGAATCTAACAAGTGTCAACGGAACAAAAGAAGAATATATTAAAAATCAATATAATGTTTTGAAACAGAGTCTAGAGAAATGGAACAATCAAAAAGGCTACCTCACCTATGGATTTAATGATGAAAAGAATGAAGTCCAAGAGACCTTAACAGGGATTACAATCAATGAGGGTACCGGTACGATGGAATTCAAGTACGCACCAAACTTCCTAAGTCTGGCGACCTTTTCAGTCGAAAAATTCGTAAAACCAGTGTCCTATAAATATTCCATTGAAGATGGCATTTTAACACTAACACTCGAACAACAAAAAATACTGGATAATAATCAAAAGGTTACTGCCTACTTCACGATGCGCTTCAAAAAAGTAGCGGAATAATCTATTTCTTTATAGGGTTGATTAAAGCAAAAAAAAGAATGTAGTTTCACTACATTCTTTTTTTGTACTACTATTTTTCTTCTAAAATGGAGGCTGAACAGTGAATGGGTATCTACTAGATTTATCTGCCCTGTTCTTAAAGTGAAGTCCTACATTGATTGTGTTTCCTACTTAATATAGCCTTGGCTTTGAAGGAACTCACGGGCAACCGTTTCAGCAGACTTCCCTTCTACTCCAACCTCATAGTTCATTTGACTCATTTGACTTTCAGTAATTTTTCCTGCCAATACATTCAATACACCTTCTAACTCAGGATGTTGTTTTAATAAGGCTTCCTTCATTAAAGGCGCTCCTTGATACGGTGGGAATAATTGTTTATCGTCTTCTAATACGACTAAATCATAACGTGTAATTTCAGCGTCTGTAGAATAAGCGTCCGTGATTTGGATATCTCCTGATTGAATCGCTTGGTAGCGAAGGCTTGGTTCCATCGTTGCGACATTGAGGTTTAATCCATATTTACTTTGAAGTCCGCGATTGCCATCTTCACGGTCATTAAATTCAAGCGTAAATCCTGCTTTCAATTGCCCTTCCACTTTCTTCAAGTCTGAGATAGTCTTGAGTCCATATTTTTCAGCGACCGCTCTAGTGACGGCAACTGCATACGTATTTTGATAAGCCATCGGTTTTAGAAAGGCTAAGCCATCTTGTTTTAGAATTCCATCTCTTGCTGCTTCAAAGACTTCTTGCGGATCATGAGAAATTTTTGGAGCAGGTTTCAACAAGCTTTCTGTAACAGTTCCTGTAAATTCTGGATAAATATCAATATCCCCTGATTTTAACGCTTCATACAGGAAGGTTGTCTTCCCGAAGTTTGGTTTTACTTCCACTTTCAGCTTTGTGTTTTCTTCAATTAAGAGTTTATACATATTCGCTAAAATCTCTGGTTCAGGTCCTAATTTCCCAGCAATGATAAGGGTTTGTTGTCCCATCGAAGGCATCATTCCTGATACAAATGAAGCCCCTAGTCCTGCAAATAGAAGCACAAAGGTTGCGAAAATTGTTTTTAATTTGGCGTGTTCCATCCATTTTAATAAAGTACTAAATGCAATCGCCAAGACGGCTGAAGAGACTGCACCGATGATAATGAGACTAGCGTTATTACGGTCAATCCCCAGAAGAATAAACGACCCAAGTCCCCCAGCCCCAATTAACGCAGCAAGAGTCGCCGTCCCGATAATAAAAACGGCAGAAGTTCGAATACCAGACATAATGACAGGCATCGCAATCGGAATCTCGAACTTCTTCAATCGTTCCCATTTCGTCATCCCAAAGGCCACTGCGGCTTCTTCGAGACTTGGATCAATCCCTTGTAGACCTGTAATCGTATTTTGCAAGATTGGGAATAAGGCGTAAATCACAAGGGTTGTCAGAGCCGGAACCGTTCCAATCCCCATCAATGGAATAAACAGCCCTAATAGTGCTAGGGACGGAATCGTTTGGAAAATCCCAGCCACTTGAAGAACAAGGCCTGCTGCACGCTTACGAGAACTTAATAGAACCGCCAACGGAACAGCAATCAGAATCGAAATCAGCAGTGCTAATAAGGAAAGTTGTAAATGTTGCCCTAGTGCTACTGTCCAGTCGCTAAAACGGTCTTGAAACGTCGTAATCAAATTATTCATGACGCACACCTCCTTTAAAAAGTTCCGCTACAAATGCGGTTGCCGGACTTGCGAGAATTTCAGAAGGTGATGCGACTTGCTGGATTTCTCCGTCTTTTAAGACAGCAATACGATCAGATAGTTTCAGCGCTTCATCGGTATCATGCGTAACGAAAATGGTCGTCATTTTAAACTCATGATGAAGTAACTTCGTCAGTTCTTGTAGTTGCTTACGAGAAATCGCATCGAGTGCTGAGAACGGTTCGTCCATGAGTAGCGTCATCGGTTCAGCAATCATCGCCCTGACAATCCCTACGCGTTGTTGTTCCCCACCAGAGAGTTCGCTTGGAAGGCGTTTGGCATAATCGTCAAAAGGAAGCCCTACCTTCTCAAGCAGTTCTTTCGTTTTGGCTGTGATTTGCTCCTTCTTCCACCCTTTCATTTCAGGGATAAGGGCGATATTTTCTGCTACCGTTAAGTTCGGGAACAACGCGATTTGTTGAAGGACATACCCTGTCTCTAAGCGTAATTTTCGTTGGTCATGTTCCTTGATTCGTTTTTCATTTAAATAAATATTTCCATCAGTCGGTTCGATCAACTGGTTAATCATCTTCAACATCGTTGTCTTCCCAGAACCGGATGGACCCACTAACACCATAAATTCGCCATCGTTAATCGTAAGGTTTACGTCTTTTAAAACGAGCTTTTCATCATAACGTAAGGCGACGTTTTTATACTCTAACATTTAGTTTCTCCTTTACTTTCTTACTCTTCGTATTCTTTCAAATTTTGAATAATTCGTTCTAAATAGCTTTCGAACTCAAAAATTTCCTGGGTCGAAAACCCTTTATAAAATTGTTCTCCTAATTCATAACTCACTTCGTCTCCAATCTCTTTTTGAGCTTTTCCGAGTTCTGTTAGACTGACATAACGCTTCCGTTTATCAATCTTGCAAGCTTCTAAACTAACAAGTCCTTGTTCTTCTAATTTTTTAATCATACTCGTTAAGGTATTAATGGCAAGCCCCGTCTTTTGACTTAAGTCTGTAAAAGTCATACACTCGTTTTCATAGTTCCAAAGTGAAGATAAAATTTTAGATTGCTCACTTCTAAATTGGGCTGAGGGCTGTTTCTTTAATATTTTTTGATAGGTTCTCCCATTGAGCAACCCTACATGGTGGACTAAGTAACCACCCTTCATTTTTTCTTTCATGAATACCCTTCTTTCAAATTAGTTCTATATAGAACTATATACCTATAAGTTTATCCTGTCAATGATTCGGTTTCACAAATCAAAAAACTCGTTGAAAAATCAACGAGTTTTCCGGATAATATTAATAATCTTTTCCTTGATTATCTCTCACGGTAAAACGTCCCTTTTTAAACCATTCATTGAGTTCCTTATAATCAGGGTTTTCTTTAGTTACAATTCTTGATATGTCTACAATCTCACCAGGTTTAATTATGATTGGGAATTTATCAAAAATTTTTCTTCCATTAATTTCATTTACTATAGTTTTATAACCATGCTTAAAACCAGCATCTACAATAACAATCGGCTCTTTTCCTTTATTATAAATAGTAATTAATACTTTAAAATCTTCTTTATCAAAATACTCTGTGTAATTTAACCAGACATCTAAGTCTTTTCTTTTTCTTCTATCTTTCGCAAGCCATAGACTTACTAAAACCGCCATAAATGTGCTTATTGCGCTTAATGCATTCCAAAAAATATTCCAGTCAATTTCATTCAACAATTTTAAAAAACCTCTCTATTAAACTACTTTTTATACGAAAACGGAATTTCCTTTAACTCAGTTTCTGAAACCAATTGCTGAATAAAATTTAATTTTAAAGAGTCTTCCTGAGTGTGAATTATTCCTTTAAAACTCCTTTGAGGCGTTAACGGTCTGTTTAATTCTAATAATAGAACACTCCATCCTTCAAGTGCTTTTTTACTAAAATTATCTATTGCTTCAGCTTCATTTCTAAATATTAATCCATCTGAAATAGCTTTGTAGTGTACAGTTCCTAATTTATTCTCACAGAAAAAAGCAAATCTTGGATTAGGAACAGTAAATTTTTTCGCCTGTATTTCAAATTCAATCTCATTATCTGAAATAGTAACTAAATTTGCAATGATGTTATCTACTTCTTCTAAGTAATCATATTCATTAGATTCGTTTATACATTTCTTCATTTTTTCAATGGTTTCTATAATACCAATATTAAATAAATCAATAAATAAAATATCCTTCATAATAGATGGTACCTGACAATCTTCAATTCTAATTGGAATAAATTTCAAATTCTCATTGACTGATTGCATTAATGCACTTTGCCATTCCCTACTGACCATCTTACTTTTCAAAGAATTTGAAGAAAGAAAATAGAAAAATACGTCTGCTTTTTCAATTCCTTCGTTCATCTTTCCAATAATACTATCCCCTGGTTGTATAGACCATTTATCATAAAAAATATTTTTTCTTCCAAATTCAATATCTAGTCTTTTTACAATTCGATCTACTATTTCTTCATCATTATGATTATAACTAATAAATATCATGCTTTCTCCCTCGCTTTATAATTGTTTTATAAAGATAAACATAATCAATAATACTCCTTTCCTATATGCACCCCTACCCTTGTTTATCTTTACACAAAGATTATACGTTCTTATCTTTCTAATAACAATACCTTTTTTTCACTCCAAGTAGAACTTTACTTAATCGCTTTATACTCCACTTCCAATCCCTTTTGGACGGCTGGGCGTTTTGCAATGCGGTCTGCCCATTCGTTAAGATGCTTGTAACTTTGCGCGTCAAGGAACTCTGCAGAACCTTGATACAAGTGCCCTTGAACAAGGCGCCCATACCATGACCAGATGGCGATATCAGCAATTGTGTATTCATCTCCCGCAATATAAGGACGTTTAGCTAACTCTTGATCGAGCAAGTCTAATTGGCGTTTCGCTTCCATAGTGAAACGATTGATCGCGTACTCGATTTTCTCTGGTGCATAGTTGAAGAAGTGTCCAAAACCTCCACCTAAGAATGGTGCTACTCCTGTTTGCCAGAAAAGCCAGTTTAAGACTTCTGTACGTTTGGCGGTATCTTGCGGAAGGAATTTCCCGAATTTTTCTGCTAAATAAAGCAAGATATTCGCTGCCTCAAAGACACGAATCGGTTCGTCCCCTGAGCGGTCTACAAGGGCTGGAATCTTTGAATTCGGGTTAATGCCTACAAAGTCGCTCCCGAATTGATCTCCATCCATAATCGAAATCTTGAATAAGTCATAGCCTGCCTTGTCCACTCCTGCTCCAAGTAATTCTTCAAGCATAATCGTGACTTTAATACCATTTGGCGTCCCAAGTGAATATACTTGTAAGTCTGATTCTCCAACAGGTAATGTTTGTTCAAAACGCGCCCCTGCTGTTGGACGGTTAATTCCTGAGAACTTCCCTTGATTAGAATCTGCTGCGCTCCATACGCGTGGTACTTGATATTCTGACATCATCATTCCTCCTTGAGTTTCTTTAGAATTATTTTAACATGACTCCTCTCTTCCCTTTGCAACATCTGCTTATGATTATTTCCTCAAGCAGAAACTTAGGTGAAACCTTTTTTTGATGCTATAATGAGTCAAACAGTAAAGGGGGTCTTCATATGTCATTAGAAGATAAATTACAACAAGCAACAGGTGCCGCTAAAGAATTAGCTGGTAAAGTTACAGGCGATAAAAGCCTTGAATCAGAAGGTGCTGTAGAAAAAGGTTTAGGAAAAGCAAAAGAAGTCATTGATAACGTTAAAGAAAGCGTTGAAGGTGCAGTTGAAGGAATTAAAAACAACTTCAATAAATAAGACTGAATTCTAAAGTGAAAGAGCCACTACAATTGTAGTGGCTATTTTTATTGTTGCAGCCATATGACGATAACGATAAAAGAGATCATCAAACTACTATAAATTAAATCTAAAATGGAAATTTCCAGTTGAATTTTTTGCACTCTATCTGGTGAGAATCCACGAAGTTCCATCGCCATGGCCGTATACTCGGATTGTCGCATCAGACGAATCATCATGGTCGAGAGGGCTTTTAAGTAAACTCCACTCCCAGAAATTCCTCTGATTTGCAATGCTAATTTCGACTGTTCATACTCTGTTTGAATCAGTGTTAGAAAATTAATGGCTACCAGTATGCTGTAAGCAATCGCCACTGGCACTTTCAATTGCTGGATGAGACTGGCAACAAATTCATTTTTCTCAATAGAAGTTGATAGACTAATTCCTACAAGACCAAGCGCAAGAATTCGACTACTTAATTCCAAAGCTACAGAAAAAACGCCATTTGAACCCGTTTGAACCAATAAATTCTCATTTGGATAAAAATAGACTGAAAGAAAATACGTCAAGGTAATCATCAGTAATCCCAGTCCAAGTTTAACAACGCGTCCCCAAGGTTGTTGTCTGAACAACACTATTATCACGATGGATGCCAGCATCATCGCTCCATTAAGTTTCCATGATTTGGTGAAAAGGATGACCATGGATAATAAAAACGAAACCCCTAATTGCACACTTGGATTAATTCTCATCTTCATTCGTCTCTACCTCCATGGTCTGATGACGAATGCTCATCACCTTCTGCGCGTATTGACGCACTAGTCTACGGTCATGACTAGTAAATAGACAAGCTACTCCCTCTTGGCACAATTGCTGCAATGCATTCATGATAGCTATCGCATTTTTCATGTCTTGCCCGTAAGTCGGTTCATCCACTAATAGTAAGACTTTGCCCTCTCCAGTCATTGTTAAAAATGCAAGCCTGCGCTGTTGCCCTTGACTGAGAAGCCAAGGAGATAATTCCTTTGTTTGCTGTAAGGAGTATTCTTCTAAAAGAGATTCGAGACGACTTTCTGCTTCGCCTGGAAAAGTGACTTTCAGTTCTTCTAAAACTTTCGCAGCCACAAATTGAAGGGTGGGATCTTGAAAAACAAGTCCGACTTTTTGAAATAACTCCTTCTTCTTCACCTTCGATAAAGAATGTCCTTTTAGTTCGATTGTTCCCGTATAAGGGAGTTGCTTTAAAAGAGCTTTGAAAAAACTTGTTTTCCCACTCCCACTAGATCCCACAAGAGCCATCATCTCGCCTTCATGAAGCTCAAGATGAATATGCTTAAGAAGCGGTTTGTCTTTTTCTACAAAAACCGATACATCTTCCACTTTCAACAATGGATTTGCATCTTCTAACTTCTTTTTTGTTTTAACTGGTAATGGACACAGATTCCCACTCTCTTCTAGAAGAAGTTTGTCTTTCTCCTTTAAAGGAAGTTCGATTCGTTTCAATTCTCCACCATCTTCTAAGAGATACCACCGATTGACCCACTCCCAAAAGTCCAATCGGTGGTCAATGATACAAATTGCTTTTCCTTCGTTAATCAACCGTTTAATCTGCTCGATAAAGTACTCAGTACTTTCTTCATCGATATTGGCAAATGGCTCATCCATCAAATACAGAGGTGCCTCTACTAAGTTGGCACAAGCAAAGGCCACTTTTTGAAGTTCTCCCCCTGAAAGACTTGCAAACTTTCGGTGTAATAAGTCGTCAATCTTGTATTTTTTTGCTTGTTCCTCTACTTTTTGTTCCATCGTTTCAATGGGAAAACAAAAATTCTCTAGTACGAAAATCATTTCTTCATACGGTGTCTCCATTGCAAACGAGAGTCTTGCATTTTGAAAAATAGAGCGTACATATTTAGTTCTCTCCAAGTGATTTAACGCTAGAAGAGAATGTCCTAAAATTTCTAATCCTTCACATTGAACCTCTGTGTCCCCATTTGGATAGACTCCATTAATCACATTCATAAGGCTGCTTTTCCCAACTCCACTTCTTCCCATCACTAATACAATTTCTCCAGAATGGATTTGCATGGACAGATTGGAGAACAGCACTCGATTTTGAACGCTTAAAGTCGCATTTTTCAATTGGAGAACAAATTCAGGATTAGCCACGAACTTTGACCACTCCTGTTTTTACCATTTGGTCGCATAAGAGTTTGCTTAAGTATCCTGTAAAGATTAAGGCAGAAACTAAACGAATCACAAAAATAGCGACCACTAGCTTCCAATCTAATGCTAAATAATTGCTACGGAATCCTGTCCAAAGGAATGTAAAGATGGTTGTAATAACAGCCCCTAACATTGTGGTTCCATAAGTAATATCGCCGTATTTTTTCGTCATGAAGGCCATTTCTACTCCTAAACCTTGGATAAAAGCACTAACCACAACGATAATCCCGAACATGTTCCCAAGTAACACTTCAATTACGGCTGCAATAATTTCTGTAATAATACCAATCCCTGGTTTTCGAATAAAGTAAAGCGTGAATACTGGAGCCATAAACCAGATTCCGTAAAATGGCTCATATCCTAGCATCCCAAGTCCCATCGGTGCTAGTGTGGCAGAAAGCGCACCTCCTGCATAAACTGCTAGTAAATAAAACACCCCAAACAATACACAAATTAAGCTAATAAATAAGTAATCCTTTAGTTCTAATTTATTTTTATTCATCAATTTCTCCCCCTGGTACATTGCATAATAATGTCACTTGAATCACAAAATGACTCACATCTTGCTCTAAAATTTTAAAAACTTGTTCCAAATAATCAAACACCTCGTGAACGTCCCCTCCTAGAAAAGTGACATAATGCCCTGTTCCAGTAATCGTTCCTTGATCAATCCCTAGATTCACCACTTTCTCGATGGTCTTCATATAATTATCAGACCCCATTGGATATACTGCGAATTTCCCAATGACAGGAAAATGAGTCGCTTGGGATCGGACTTCATTGATTCGACTTCCATCGAACGATAAAGGCGTATCCTCATCTACATCCCCAGGGCACCCTTTTGAAAGAGTGGCTTCCAGCGAGCAGTGAACTCCCGGACGATAACTACTAATAAAACAAGCTTTTAACGCATCGAAAACTTCTACACTTCCCCCACGATAAATGGTAGAAGTATGATCCGTCTTTGCCCATACATTGGACAAATCCACTTGCCTGATGGCCCCCAGAATAATGTCGATAAAATCATCCGACATCGGTGCCAAATTAAACCTCGCGCCGCTAATTGCTAAATGTGAACCTGGAACTCCCACACGGCAATTCCCGTACGAAACATGTTGAGACATAAAAAACCCCCCTTCAGATCTTTTCAATCCTGAAAGGGGGTTCACATGTATAGATATGTACACAGTGGTACTGTCGACTTTGTAAGATACTCTCTACGCAACCATGAAGTTGATCAGATAATATTGGTCTGTATATCACACTCTCAGCCTCCCTAACGAGACTCCCAAGATCTTAAATATTTAATTACATGACTCATTCTAGCATTGTCCTGATTGAAAAGCAATGCATTGAGCTTACCACTAAAGGAATCTGTCCCACAAGCAACAGACAACCTATGTGTTTTAGAGAATATACTCTGCTAGTAACCGTTCGAATTCGCGAATATTGATACCACGTTTCAATTCAATCTTAATATGGCCTGCTCTGGTCCATAGTTCCACTTCTGCGGTGTAATCTAGGATTCCTGCATTTTCTGTAGACCACATATTTACCGCGCTATAAGGTAAGGAATACATCTCTACTTTTGTTCCAGTTAACCCTTGAACGTCTTTAACAATCAAGCGTTTGTTGGTGAATACCGCCACATCTCGTACAGTTTTGAAGGCGCGGTCAGCGACTTCCCCTGTCACAAGAATTTCTTCGATATCGCGTTGGACATCCACTTCGCGGTAGAAGACCCATTTAAGTGCTGTTGGTTCCATTTCTTTTCCTCCTATTTCTTTTACAATGAGTCGATTAAGGACCCGATAACATCCATGAATGTCTTTTTCCTACGTCCGTTGACGGTTTCGTATAAATGATAAACTTTCAAATGATTATCATTACTAAACACAAATTCGAAGCGGAATTCGCGTCCGTTTGGAGATACAGCATCGAAACACTTCTCGAATCATGTTAGTTCTCCTAGTCTTGTTTTTTTACTAACTCTGGATTGCTATAATAGCGAACAAAGAAATGAGGATTTCCGCCCGCTTAGTCCATTTTATCTTTAATGCTCACTTCTGGATGAGTGACTTCTCCTGTTTTTGTAAAATACTCCCCGATTTTACCCGTGCGATTTCGAAGCCCCCACGCTACATCATTTCCTATAATTGATGCTAAGAAGCCGTGACTCTCCACCAAGTCAAAGAATTCGGCTACGGTAAGGCTTTCTGGCACCTCGAATGTCATCTCATGATTGTATATATCATCTCCGGCACAAACCGAATTGCGATCGACAATAATTTTCATCTGGCCACTTCCTCTAATGAAATACTTATGACTTCATTATACCATATCCACATTTTATTCTCGCTTTTCTATCCAATCCGTCTGTAATTTAAACTATTCTTTACTGATTAAGAAATCTTTAAAAATGACTCTTAAAATCAATATATGTTTATAAAATAAAGAATATGTGTTAGTATATCCGTATTAACTTTTTTGGAGGAAACATATGTCAAAACAAAAGATTAACCGTTTTGTTGGATCTATTGGAGCTTTTATCGGTTTCCTTGTATTTATTGCTTATATTCCACAAATTATCGCAAACCTACAAGGAAGTAAAGGTCAACCTTTCCAGCCGCTTTTTGCTGCCGTTTCTTGTCTAATCTGGGTTATTTACGGTTGGACTAAAGAACCAAAAAAAGACTGGATACTTATTTTCCCTAATGCAGCTGGAGTCATTTTGGGCGGACTTACTTTCCTAACCTCTTTATAGTAAGAAATATGTTTTAATCGTAAACTGAATAGATTTATTTACAAAGGAATTAAGTACAATGTTTACTTAATTCCTTTTTCTATGCTCTCCATTTCTACAACAAAAAAGCACCCTGTAAATACAGAGTGCTGAGATCAAATTTAATTATAATTTTAAATTTTCGAATTTAGCTTTAATATTATTTTTGAATTCTTCGATTTTTTCTTTACGAGCCTCTTTACGTTCTGCTTTCATTTGAGCGCGAGCCTTATTATAAAGATCAGCTTGAACTTTTGCAGCAGCTTCAATTTCTTCTACTACTGATTCAACATTCCAACGTAAAATTTGTGTGTCGTATTTATTAAAATAAGCATTTAATACTTGCTCATCATCTTCTTGAACTAAAGCAACAAGAGCAGTTTCACCACTAACTAATTTTTGAGAAACTTGGTCGATTAAACCTTCTTGGACAGCTTCAACAGTATCGCCTCCGGCTAATCCGTATAGACTTCCAATTCCGTAACCAAATAATACACCTAATGGTCCCGCTAGCAGTCCGACAAACGCACCGATTAGGCCGCCTTTTAAAGCACCATCATTTGCAGAATCTTCAAAATCAAAACGATCTTTATCAGTAATATGACCGCCTTCATTTTTGATAACAGCAATTTGAGCGACTTTTGTTTTCTCAGTTTGCTTGAATGTTTTCAACTCAGCAAATGCCTGATAAGCTTCACTTTCTGTTTTGAAAATAGATACTACTAAATTTTCCATATTAATTCCTCACTTTCACTTGTGGATAGGTTAAGTATAATCTTTATCTACATAAAAAGCAAATCATTACTATTAAGTAGCGACGAGTATTAATTCGATTTAAAATAATATCGAAAAAATGATATTAACATTTTGAGGCTAGGGCTTCAACCAGCGAAGCCTGGGCTGTAAGCTACTAAAGTAGCAACATCCCCTTGCTAGGCCTTCGCCCTTCGCACCCATGGCTGTAAGTTGCTAAAGCACCAACACCCCCTGGCTAGGGCTTCGCCCGTCGCAGCCACATCCGTAAGTCACGTTGCTCCAACGGCCGTGTCAACTGACCTCAATTCTCTACACAAAAAAAGCACCCCAATAAATGGGATGCTAAAAATGTTAATTTCATTTTAGAAAAACGATTATGCTTTTCTATCAATTGTGCTTTGGTACTCTGCCCCTGTTAATCGGTCGAATAAGAAACGACGATTGAAGAGCGTCACGATAAGGATGATTAAGAAGTACAATACGAATACGAGTAAGGTTCCTGCAAATAATACGAGGAATTCTGGTGTTTCTGCTTCAAAGTTAAAGACATCCATGAGTGTGAGTAATCCTAGCGGAATCCAGTTGAAGTACGCGGTGATGAGGATACCTCTGAGCACTGCCCGAATAGCTTTGTTGTCTTTAAACTCCACTCCGAATTTGAGCAAGGCATTTCCGAGTGTTTTTCCATTAAAGAGTGGCACTAAAGCAAAATACAATGCAAGAAAGACTGAAACTGGAATCGTTGTATTTAAAAAGCTATACGGAACATAGATAATCGCTGCATCAATTAGAAGCGATAACATAACGCGGGTGCTCGATACCTGAGTAGCCTTCTCAAAAGATTTCTCATCAATCGCGTCTCTTGAAGGAAGAACCCAAACCGCAAGCTGGCCAATGAAGTACCCGAGTGCGCCACCCGTCGTATTTTGAATAATATCATCGATGTCGCATAGACGATAAGGGCCAGGATAAATGAAGTACAATCCAGATAATTGCGTTAACTCAAAGAATAAGCTAAGTAGCGCCGATAGTAGAATCGTCTTCTTAAGGCTACATTTGAAATAATAACGCATGTAAATCCCAAATGGTACAAGCATTAACACATTGAATGCTGGGATGTAGAACGATGGATATTTCATCGAATCAATCCATGTCGAAGGATCCGTCAGTACAAATGGGCTGTCCGTAAGAAAGTCCTTAACGAACGAAAACGGAACGAGATTTAACTTGTCTGTGTACGTCGTATGAATGGTCGCAGGGTCAGGCAGTGGCAAGTTCACTAATGAGTATGCCGCCAATAAATATAAAATAAACGAATAGAAAATAACGGTGCGTAGTTTATTCACCGAACCGTACTTCCGGTAGTTCACAATCATGTACGGAATGGTAATCACAAACGCTAAAATAGGAAATAAAATCAGTGCGATTTTAATCGTGCTAATATAAGACATAAATACTCCTCGACTAGTAAAGTTAACATCCGCATTATACCAAAATACGCGCTGTTAAATAAGTAATTCGTACAAGAATGATTAAACACCCTATAAACCGCGAAGTACTCAAAAGAAATGTCTACAGCTTTAGAAACTATTACCATTTTAGAAACAGGATTATTTTAATAACAAAGCTTTTTTCCCAAAAACAAAAAGGAATTAAGCAACAATTAGTTGCTTAATTCCTTCCTAATATTCTTCATCAACACTATTTGACAAAGAGCCAAATCAATCGTCTAACTTTTGAGAGTTAGTACACTTTTTGTGCTATTTACTTTTCTTTTTACTATCATTGTTTTTAGGTTTCCATCTAAGTAAGCCAAAACTTGTCATTGCGCTGATAAGGCCGACTAATGGCATATAGGCATTGTCTGTAACTCCTGTATTTGGGAGAGTTTCTTGACTAGAACTTGGTTGAGAACCGTTAGCTTTTGGCTGTTCCTTAACATTAGTTGGAGTCGGATCTTTAGGAGTTGTTGTCTTAACCGTATTTGAAGTGTAAGTTACTCCATTGACAGTATTGATATAAGTATTTTCAAAAGTGCCAACCGCAATACGGTTCATTTGGATATAGCTTTCAGCTTGAAAGGCTGAATCAATTGAAACAGAACGCAAGAAGTCTTCATTGAACTTAATGGCAATAGCTCCCTTAACCTCATCAACTTCTGAAGTTGTGTATTGAGTCAGTTCGGTACCCGCCTTGATGACTTTTCCGTCTTTAAGAGCAAAATCAACTTTAGCAAAGACCTTATATTGACCAGTGTATTGATCTCCTGTTTGATCATAATCATCATAGAAGTTGTACTCAAAGAGTTCATTTGAGTGGTTGTCTGGAATGAGACCACCAACTAAACGATAATTGAAAATCTTTTTCAACCCAATGGTTTGACCATCCACACTGCTGTTGTCAGTAGAATCCAAAGTAAAAGTGACATCCTTCTTAGGATCTACCTTAGGCACATTATTGACAACCACATTAGACTCATAACCGTTACCAAAATCAATTTGGTAGACTTTATTTTCATATTTTCCACCAATCTTGCCCATCTCATCCTTAACCTTCATTGGGCTAATGATGGTCAAGTCAATGCCCTTAGACACATAAGTATCATAGAAGGATTGTGGATTATCTGCTAAGAATAATTGGAAGGCACCCTTTGGTTTGATACCAGCTTTTTTCAACATATCTTGAATATGAGGATCTAATTCTGAGATATCCTTAACGTTTTTGGCTGTAATCCCAGTGACTTCTCTACCATTGGCATCCTTAATTTTAACCAAATCTAGATTCGCGTCCAGTGCTTCTTCTGGATAATCATCCACATAGAAGAACCCTTTTGCGATAGTTTCAGCGGAAGACTTGTCTCCCTTGTACTGATCTAAATCCCAAGTCAAGTTATAGTAGTTCATTGATCCTGCAAGAACATTCTTATTATCAATCACAACACCATTTTCATTCTTGTTAACCTTGTGTGGTTTAATATAATTGTTGTTTGGATTATCAGGATCATTCGGTTTACCTGGTGTGGTGACACGAACAATATTAGACTTGATACCGTAAGCTTCATTAATAGTCAATGTAAAGTTATTTGTATAGGTTGCTCCATCATTAAGAACCGTCCCTACTACTGTTGGGTAAATCGTGGCCACAGACTTGGTTAAGTCAGCATTGAACTTATCCAAGGTTTCAGCTGTCGCTTTGAAAATTACCGTATGACTGGCTTCAACATAAGTGACATCAAATCCCGGACTGGCATCTTTAGTCGCCTCCATATCAAATTGGTAACCAGATGGTAGCGGATCAACTAAGACAAAGGAAGTTGTCTCATCACGACCAGCTGGTAAATCATTTGTTTTCAATTGAAATTTCACAACAGATTGCTTAGCCACTAAGGTTTTATCGATATCAATATCATCCTTATTTCTGATTTCCTTATTTACTTGGGGTTGAACCGCCAATTTAAAGTAATGGAAATGAACAGTTGGCACAGCTGGTGGCGTTGGAAGATTTTGATAAACAGGGTCAGCTGGTGGCGTTGGAACCTCTTTATAAGTTGGCTCAACTGGTTTTTTAGGCTCCGATTGCGGCGTCGGTGGCGTCGGTGGCGTTGGCTCTGGCTTATTTGGCGTCTTAGTAGGTGGCTTTGGATCAGCCTTATACGTTGGTTCAACCGGAGTTGGTTTCAACGGACTTTCTACTTCATAAGTTGGTTCTACTGGAGCTGTTGGCTCTACTGGTGGTTCTGGTTTTTCCTTGGTAACCCTAGGCACATTGACCGCACGAATCTTACCGTTTAGTGAATACCAAATGTTTGGTCTTTTAGCTTCCGTATTATCTTTTCCAGAAACAACTGGCATTTGATTTACAGGCATTACTAGAGTAGCAGAGATAGCCCCTACTGTTACGCTATTGTTTGTACCAGACATACGGATGGCGCCAGCTCCGTACCAAGAGTTAGGTGCATCAGAACTGTCCCAACCTGATCCGTCTTCGCCGCCTCGCTTATACATAGTCCAGCGGGCACCACCCTGATCTTTCCTAAAATTGAGGGTATCAGTTGCGTAAATTTTGCCCTCTTTTTCTCCAATAGAAGAACCTGAAATCTTAACGAAGGTTCCAGTATAGTCCTTAGCCATCTCAATGGAGTTATGTTCTCGGTTGAGGGAAGCAACAGATAGAAGCGCATTGTCAAAATCAATCGGATTGCCATCTTCATCATAGAAGGTGAATTCATTTTTAATAAAAATGGATGTGTCCTTTTCAGCTACACCATTATAAGCAGAGGCAAAGACACCTAGAGTTGGATCGGTAAAGATACCTAACCAAGCCTTGTCCACATTTTTGAATTTTGAGTCGGAATCAAGTGTATACTTGAAGACGACCTTAGAAATCTTTTTACCATTATAGTAAGATTTTTCAAGATTTGTATAGGTTGCTGTCACGCTTTGACCGCGTTCCAAGAGGACAGATGCAAATTTTACCTCTGTGCTATTGCCGACAGTAGTTGTCCAGCCAGCCTTATCCCCGAAATTGCCGTAAAGTTCCATGGATGAAGCCACGTCATCGGCTTGTTGAAGGTAACTAACATTAAGATTATCAGGCTGAAGAACTTTTTTAGAATATTGAGCTGTATCATGACTGAAGGCCTCATCAACTGCAGAAGCTTTCAGCATTTTTCCATTAGTTGTCAATGATAACTGGGCATTTGGCTCTGAATCATAAACTAAATTTTGAGCAGACGGCTCTGTCAAGTTACCATCTTCGTTTTTATGATTTTGAAGTTCTGCAAGAGCAGCCTTGATGGCAGCTTGTTCGTCTTTATACTCTTGCAATTTTCTTGGATAATCTGCTAAATTTTTTTGATATTTAGCAAGAGCTGACTGATACTTAAGTAACTTAGCTGCATAGTCAGCCTTAGCTTGTGCGTTGCGCTGTTTGATTGCTTCGTTCTCAGCTTTGATTTCATTATTTTTAGCGGTATTTTCAGCAAGAGCTTTCTCGTAAGCAGCTTTAGCATCCGCATTATCCTTTTTCACACGTGCCAATTCAGCATTATAAGCATCTAATTTAGCTTGGTAGTCCGCTTCATTGTCGGCATTTGCTTTTTGAATAGCTGCTAACTCTTTATCATAGGCTTCTTTGGCAGCCTCATAGGAAGCTTGGGCGTCTGTATTCGCTTTTTGGACATCCGCTAAATCTTTTTGATATTGTGCTAATTTTGCATCATAATCCGCTTTGGCAGCTGCATTAGCATTGGTAATACGTTCGACCTCAGCCTTGTGTGCAGCCATATCTTTTTCATACTGATCTTTTGTTGCCTTATTTTCCGCATTGATACGATCAGTCTCTTTTTGATTAGAAGCTACGTCAGCCTTGTATTGTTCAGTTACTTTCTTGATTTCTTCTGCTTGCTTTGCATAATCGTCTTTGATTTCTGTCTCTTTTTGGTTAGCTTCCTCAGCAGTTTTTACTGTTCCTTTGTCAACAGTCTCATCATTTTCAACTTTAACACCGGCATTTTTAGCATTTTCAACAGCTTGATCAACATCTGTTGTTGGTACTTTTACTGGGACTGAACCCGTTGTTTGACCAGCCTGTGCTTGACTTTCAATAGCTTCATTACTAGGATTTGCTTGAGCCTCTGGTAGATTCGTTGCGGGATTTCCCGTCGCAGTAGAAGTATCTACTCCACTCACAGTTGTTGCTTCGTCAGCAAAGACATTTTGTCCTGCTACAGAGATTGTTGCTACTACTCCTAGAACTGCACCACACAGTGATTTACAAATTTTACTTTTACGATAACCGTAAGTTTGTTTCAATTTCATACATCCTCCAAAATGATATAGATTATCAAAATATAATCATAATTTATTCCATAACATTATAATGGTTCTATTTTGATTTATCAAATACTATGCTATATAAACTAATTTTTTTTTGTAAAATAAAATCGTATAGACGATATATATAAAATAATAATCATTAAAATCGAATTCTAAAGTACCTTTCTAGAATAGTGTTTTTGAATATTATTATAAGACAAAGCACTTCAACTATGGGATGCTTTGAATACGTCTTCGCAATAGAACGATATTAACATTTTGAGGCTAGGGCTCCCGCCCGTCGCACCCATGGCTGTAAGTTGCTAAAGCAACAACACCCATGTGAATTGACTAGCTTTACGAGGTTTCTTAAGACCTGGTTTGAACAGTCTTGTTTTTAGGACAGCTTAAAATCACTTAATAGCAACCGTCAGAAGAGTTTCTTCTGATTTCGATTTCAATAAAATAAGAATAGATGTATCTAAAATAGGGAAATTTCTTAACGCAAAACTTTCAATTCTATCCTCTTCCTTCTTATCTTAATATTGGCTGTATCTTTTCCTTACTGATATAATAAAACCTCAGGAGGGATTGTATGTCTAAACAAAAAATTAATCGCTTTGTCGGATCTATTGGAGCTTTTGTTGGTGTCCTTGTCTTTATTGCATATATTCCACAAATTATCGCTAACTTACAAGGAGCAAAAGCTCAACCATTCCAACCACTATTCGCAGCGGCTTCTTGTTTAATTTGGGTAATCTATGGTTGGACAAAAGAACCTAAAAAAGACTGGATCCTTATCATTCCCAATGCAGCTGGTGTGATATTAGGCGGTTTAACTTTTATTACTTCTTTATAAAAATGATATAAACAAAACCAGCAACTTCATAAAAAAAGTTGCTGGTTTTTTCTGCTCTATCGGTAGACAGCAGAAATGAATTATTTATACTCTGGATACCACTTCAAATCACGAACTGCTTTGGCCATATCTGTTTCCTTAGCACGCGCAAGACCTTGCTCTTGTGCTTTTTTAGCGACTGCTTCAGCTACTTTAATAGAAACATCTGCTACATACTTGAATGGTGGCAATACAGGAGCTCCTGGTTGGCCTGGATTGACAATCCCACTCAATGAATGAGCCGCTGCTCCAATCATTTCATCCGTCAAAAGACTTGCTTCAGAAGCCAGCATACCTAGACCAAGACCTGGGTAAATCAAGGCATTATTTGCTTGACCAATCACATAGTCTACACCTTTATAAGAAACCGTATCAGCAGGAATTCCTGTTGCGACAAAAGCTTTTCCATCTGACCATTCAATCAAATCTTTGGCACTAGCTTCTGCCAATTTGGTTGGATTTGACAAGGGGAAGATCATTGGACGTTCTGTGTTTTCGCACATAGCTTCTACTATTTCTTTAGTGAAGGTATTAGGTTGAGTTGAAGTTCCTACAAGAATGGTTGGCTTCACAGTCTTCACTACTTCAAGCAAGTCAGTCAACTTGTCTGCGTTACTAAAGTCAGCACGTTTCTTAGCAAATGGTTTTTGCTCTGGTGTCAAGTCATCCATGTCATCAAAGAGAAGACCTTGTTTATCAACCATAAAGAAACGTTTATAAGCTTCTTCTTCGGAGAGACCTTCACTCACCATTTCACGAAGAACACGAGAGGCAATTCCTGCACCCGCAGTACCACCACCATAGCAGAGATAAACTTGATCTGTTAATTTTTCACCACTAATATCCAGCGAACCAAAGATTCCACCCAAGGTAACAATTCCTGTACCTTGAATATCATCATTAAAGGTCGGAATTTGTTTCCGGTACTTTTCAAGAATATTCGCAGCATTCAAGCGACCGAAGTCTTCCCAGTGAAGGTAGAGTTTAGGAAAGAGACGTTCTGCTGTTTGAACGAATTGGTCAATGAAGTCGTAGTAACGATCTCCGCGGACCCGTTCGTGACGATTTCCTAAGTAATTAGGATTGTTACGAAGTTCTTCACGGTTAGTCCCTGCATCAATGACTAAAGGAAGGACCATCGAAGGATCGATTCCAGCAGCACCCGTATAGACCATCAATTTCCCAACAGAAATATCGACACCATTTGTTCCCCAGTCTCCAATTCCAAGGATTCCTTCTGCATCTGTTACAACAATGAGTCGAATCTCGCGACTCCCGGCAGCATTTTTCAAAGTGGCTTCAATATTTTCAGGATGATTAATATCAAGATATCCCGCATATTGTGGATCTACAAAGAGATCACTATAGCCTTCAATCGTATCTGCAATGGTTGGGTCATATACAATTGGATTGAATTCTTCTAAATGTTGAGAAAAAAGGTAATAGAAAAGAGTCCGGTTGGTATTAAAAATTTCCATTAAGAAAAGACGTTTTTCCAAATCATTGGCTTTTGTTTGCATTTGTGCATAAGTTTGCGCCGCTTGTTCTTCAATCGTTTGAATATAAGGTGGCAGTAAACCAATAAGGCCTAGTTCCTTTCGCTCCTCTAAGGTAAAGGCAGTTCCCTTATTAAGGAAAGGATTGTTTAAAATATCATGTGCAGTCATAGTACAACCTCCTTCTTACTAATATTGTACTACTGAAATGAATTGTCTACAAAACATTTTTATATAAATTACAATCGTATACGCATATGTTGTAATGAATCTACGAGAACAATTTTCTAATAAGCTCTTTTATACTTAAAATACTATTATTGATGACACTTTAAGTTGTTTTATAAATTTCTGAACTCATCAAACCCCAGGCATGTACTCTTTCCTAAAAGTTTCGAGAAAAAGAAACTAATCATACAAATTAGCAATGCTAATTAAGATAAATATCATACAATTTGGATAAAATTGACACCAATTAACACCATAAAATAGACTAGTCCCCCATCTCAAATATTGAACTGCACCCCAAAAGTTAGATTTTCTGTCTAACTTTTTGGGTGCGCTTCATTATCAGTACTATTCCCCTTGCGGGACATAGATGGCTGAATGCCCTTATCCTCTAAAAAACTATGATAAAACTCGTGCTGGTATTGCCATCCCTGATCACTATGGAGAATAGTACTCTCGTATTGTTCTTCTCTAAAA